>DATAHD010000245.1:0-12121 GCA_036263395.1 Rhizomicrobium sp.
CCGAATGCAGCGTCTCTTCGGTCCCACCCGCCGAAAGTCCGAACAGGCGCAACACCATGTTGCCGAGCCCATTGAGCGCGCTGATCGCCGGCCGGAACGCAAACAGGAAAAGTCCCAGCGGCCGCACCACCGCCAGCGACGTCCGCTCGCTCCGCTGCAACGCCAGACTCTTCGGCGCCAGTTCGCCCAGCACGATGTGCAGCGAGGTGATCAGCACGAACGCGATCGCCACCGCAATGCCATGCGAGGTGCCCTCGGCAACTGAAGCCGGCAGCCACGCCAGCATCGGCTCCACCAGATGGGCGAGGGCAGGTTCACCGACCCAGCCCAGCGCCAGCGAGGAGATCGTGATGCCGAGCTGCGTCGCCGCAAGATAGGCGTCGAGATGCTCCAGCGCTTTCTCCAGCACGCGCGCCGAGCTGTTGCCTTGGGCGGCGAGCTCCGCGATGCGGCTGCGGCGCACGCCGACCAGCGAAAACTCCGCCGCAACGAAAAAACCGTTCATGGCGACGAGCACCAATACCGCCGCCATGCCTAGAAGGTCGGCAACCAGCAAGTCCGACAAGGACGTATCCTCAGGATGCGATGTGACGGCCCATTTTAGCGCAACAGTGAAGATTACAAACGTGTCATAAAAGCAATGCGTCCTGCTGGCGATGAGTTGTGGCTGGAGTCACATGACGATGTCTACATGTGTGATAAGAAGGCTGTGAGGGCGAACCGTGTTTTGCGATGGCGCCCATGATTCAATCTACGGGGGAAATCACATGAACAATTTCAGGGCGACCATTGTGGGCGCCTGCGCAGCGTTGGCGTTGACGGCCGTTACCGCTACTGCACAGCCGGTCCCGCCACCCAAGGCGTCTAACCTCACGCTCATGAATGATGATGGGGTGACCGCGGTGCATATTTTTCCGACGGTGCAAAAGGCTCAAGAATTGGGGTTGATCCGGTCGACGACATCGACGCGCACGCCGCCTCCTGTCACTTCGCTCACGTATCATGCCGGCGGAAGTGTGATGCAGCCGCTGGTGAACTTTTACGTGATCTACTGGATGCCGAACAAACTGCAGGATGGCACTACCACCGGCATCTCGACCACATACAAGCAGATTCAAAATGCGATGGTTGGCGGCTACGGTGGACATTCCCTTTCAAGCATCAACACGCAGTATTATCAGACGATCGGCGGCCATACGTCATACGTAACCGGTAACGGCGTGCTCGCTGCAACCTATATCGATAAGGGGGCCTATCCGGCCTCGGGATGCACGAGCACCGCACGCCCCAACAACTGCATCACCGACGCGCAGCTGCAAACCGAGATTCAGCGTGTCATGACGCTGAACGGCTGGACCGGCGGCATGGACAAGATGTTCCTGGTGTTTACCTCTACCGGCGAAGGATCGTGCTTCAACGCATCGAGCACGACATGTGCGTACACCGCATACTGCGCTTACCACTCCTACTTCACTCCGCCTTCGGGCCCAAATGTGATCTACAGCAACGAACCGTATGGCGATCAGACCGTGTGTTTTGGCGATGGAACGTCGCCGCACAACTTCCTCGACGCCGAAGCGGCGACCACGGCGGCGAGCCACGAAATATCGGAAGCGATTACCGATCCGTTTCTCAACGCTTGGTATGACACCGACGGTAACGAAAATGGCGACAAGTGCGCCTATAATTATGGGAAAAATCACTGGAACGCCGGCAAGGCAAATCAGAAGTGGAACGGCGAGTACTTCGAGCTCCAGATGGAGTGGAACAACCACACCGGCTCATGTACCCAGTCAGGACCGTAACGCTTGTCTTCGCGGGACCATCGACACGATGGTCTCGCATCTTTCTCGCGAGATCACGTCAAAGCCCGGCGTTGCTGCCGGGCTTTGACAATCAATCCGTTGGGAAACGGTCAGGCCGCGGCAACCAGTGCCGGCGCACCCTTGGCCAGCGCTTCAATGCCTGCCTGCTTCAGTGACAGATACTTCGCCGGCGTCTGGATGTTCAGGCGGGCGCGCGCCGCGTCGATCGGTTCCGCGAACAGCGTCTCGATCTCTTCGTTGTGCAGCCACTGTGCATCGCGGCCATGCTGATAGCCTTCCCACACCGCCGCCGCGACGGCGCGGCCATGCGGCTGGCGCAGATCCTTCAGCACGCCCATCGCCGCGATGAAGCCCCAGCCGAGGCCCTTCGACTGCGAGTAGGAGAACGCGACGAGGCACAGTTCGCCCAGCGGATCATCCGCCTGATAGCCAGTCAGCACATGCCAGATGTCATGCAGATCGCGCTCGCGGCGGCCGAACCACGCATACGGATGCTCGACCTTCTCATTGCCGTGCACTTCATCGCCCACCGCGGCCAGGCCATCGGCAGAGAAACCCGTCTTCTCGAGGAACGCGCGATACGCAGCGCCAACGGTGCCGGGCGCGAACCGCGCCAGCCACTCGTTGTTGGTCAGCTTGTTCACCAGCTCGACGCGGTCGTACGCGATCTTGCCGCCCTCGGGCGTCTGCAGCAGGCGGTTATAATTGCGCTCGGCCGTGCCCTGGTTCAGCGCCGCCATGATGCGAAACACCTGCGTTGTGTCGTTCGGGTCGGACAGAAGGGCGTTCATCGCCTTGAATGCTGCCCGCCAATCCTTCTTGTGCTTCACGGCTGCTGCGGTCGCCATCGAACCAGTCTCCATCTGATAATCTGACAATCTTGATTATCAGATAGTCGGATCATACGACCATGTCAAGAGGACCGCTGATTTGCCCGCCAAAATTCAGGAAAAGCGCCGCTACTCCGGCCAAAGCTTCGAGGACCGGCAGGCTGAGCGCCGGGCCAAGCTGGTGCGCGCGACCCTGGAGGTGGCGGGCCGGGTCGGGCCGGAGGGCGTCACTGTCGCCGCCATCTGCGCCGAGGCGGGACTTACCGCCCGCTACTTCTATGAGTCCTTTCAGAGCCGGGAGGCCATCTTCGTCGAGGCCTACCGCCTCGCGCAGGACGAGCTCCTGGGCGAGATGACGCCGAACATCGATTCGAAGGATGCGATCCGCAGCGGCCTCACCGCGCTCTATCGCGCACTCGCCGCCCATCCGGGGCAAGCGCGTGTCTTCCTTGTCGATCTCGACGACAGCGATCCGCTGATGAAAGCCGCCAGCCGCGAAGGCGCTGCCAAGTTCGCAAAGCTGTTCGCGCCGAACGCTACGAAGGCGCTGGAAGTCGCCGGCATCCTCGGCGCGATCATTCAGATCGCCAAACGCTGGATCGACTCCGGCTTCGAAGAGCCGGTGGAAGAGGTTGTCGCCATCGCGCTTCCGTTCACGAAGCCGAAAGCGTGACGGCGCTCGCCTCTTACGAGAACACGTAGTCGCCGGGCGTGATGATCGGTGCGTTCGAGAACGTGATCGTCTCGTCGCCGATCTGCCAGTGCGTCGCGTCGATCTTGGTAAACGTCGCGTCCTCGCCATAGCCGATGAACTGCAGGCGGTCGCCGCTGACTTCGTTGAAGTCTTTGACGACGTCGCCGTTCGCTTCGCCCGCATGGAAGATGAAAAGATCCGCCCCCGGCCCGCCGGTCAGCACGTCTGCACCTGCGCCGCCGTCGATCGTGTCGCCGGCGCCGAACACCTGGCCATTGATGACGTGGAACACGAACAACCCATCGATGCCGGTGTTGCCCTCGGTGGTGGGCAGATCGCGCATCGCCGTGTCGTCGCCCGATTGCGACAGCTCGTAATAGTCGGTGTCGTTGCCGGCCGCGTAACCGGCACGCGCGATGACGCCGTTGCTCGCGTCGCCGGTGGTCCAGTTGATGTCCGTGTAGCGGAAGACGATGTCGAAATTGCCGTTGTGCTCGTCGATCAGCTGCATCTGGAACGAGTTGCTCGGCGAGAAGTGCTGCGAGTAATAGCCGACCTCATCCCACGTGATTGTCAGGACGCCGTGGCTGGCGTCGAGATCGTAATAGACGTGGTCGCTCAACCCCTCAGCACCACGCGTATCGACGTCGGCCCAGAAGGCCGCGATGATCGGATTGCCAAAACCGGCCGTGATATCGCCCGGCGTATACGCCGACAGGGCACCGTTGAATGTGATGTTGCCGTTATTGTTGATGTAGATGTTTGTGTAGCTGTTGCCGAAGAAGTTGAGGCCTTCCTCTCCGAACACGCTGGTGATGTCGATGGCGCCGGTCGAACCGTCGTCGGACGACGCCAGCACATTCTCGCCAAATCCCGCTTCACCGCCGAGGCGCCCGACCAGCGAGTCGCCGCCATGGGTCAGATCGCGCATGGCCACGGGATTCAGCTTGATATCGCTCTCGCCCAGCCCGTCGCCGAAAATCGTGTCGGCGCCGCTGCCGCCGATCAGGAAGTCCGCACCCTGGCCGCCGACCAGCTGGTCCGCACCGCCGCCGCCGTAGAGGATGTTGTTGTTCGCGTCGCCGATGATCTTGTCCGCGAACGCGGTGCCCAGAACATTTTCGACACTGCTGAAAGTGTCGCCCTTGGCATCGCCCGCTGTGCCGAGGCCCTGGCTCAGGTTCAGCTTCACGCCGCTGGTGGATGTCAGATACGAAACCGTATCCTCACCGAAGCCGCCATCGATGACATCCGCGCCTTTGCCGCCGACGATGAAGTCGTCGCCGCTGCCGCCATGCAGCGCATCGTTGCTGCTGCTGCTGACGCCGTTGTTCGCGATGCTGCCGAAGATCAGATCGTCTGCCGATCCGTGATCGCCGCGATCGACAGTGTGGGCTGCTCCCTGATCGCTGTTGGCATTGGCCGCGACCCACACGGCATTGAACGTCAGGCTGTTGAGCGCTGAGTCGATGCTCGCGAGATCCGCTTTCAGATCACTCGCCAGGTGATTGAGATCGGTGAAGTCGTAGACGACATGATCCACCGCCGGCGTCAGCGCCGCATGCGTCGTCGTCACCGTCCCGTAGTCCGATTTGGTGCGCAGCTCGAGCAGGCTGACGTCGCTCTGCGCGCTTGTGATCTGCGATGCGAATACGCTGTCATAGTTCGCGATCGTGTTCTCGTGCGCCGTCGCCATGCGCAGCGCGAGCAACGCTTCCGCCTGCGTGATGTCGGCGCTCGATTGCGGATTGGACGCCATGTAGAGGCCGAACACCTGCGCTTCGTCGAAGTGCTCGCGCGCGGCAGCGCTGACCATGTTTGGATTGAGTTCGTAGCGCAGCGAGTACCACGCTTCCGCCCGGTCGCCGGTCTGCATCGCACTCAGGATATGCGTCAGGCCCGCGTCGATGATGTCCTTGCCGCTGTTGAACACGCCGCCGTATTCGAGACTTGTCAGCGCCGCCCGCTCGCGCGTTTCCGTCGCCAATTTGAAGCCGGGCAGAAGCGCTTTCATATCGGCCGACAGCTGCTGTTCGACAGCCGGTGCATTCGCGACGAAGCTGGCGAAGGTGACCGGTCCCGCATTGTCCGCAATGAGATCCAGCTGGTACTTCAGCGAGTTGTACTTCTCGCCCGGCGTTACGCCGTTTTCGACAATCGTGTTGAGCTGAATCATTGCCCCGAACCCGTAAATGCGCCCTCGGGGCGAACGCTATAACACCGTCAACAATCCATCCATCGTCCGAACGCGGACAAATCGTCCTTTTTTGCAGCATGATGAATTTCGCGGCGGAGTTCCGCAGGCGTGCCGTTGTAACCCGCCCGAGTCGCAGCCGGGCTTACTTATCCGTTCACAGAAGGATCAGCGCCGCGGGAGAAACCGGCTGTTGCACAACAAACCGGCAGAAACGAGCGATACTAGAACCCCCACCGGGAAGATTTCTATGAATGTCATGGGCAGGCGGTACAGCGGGTCATGATATTGGACCTTGAACTGGTCCATTTCGGTGATGAACGCCTTTAACGCTGCGCCGCTTACCCCCGCGGCTTTCTTCTGCGCAATCATGGCGTCGGCGTAACCGTTCGCGAAGTCGCCGTGCATCAGCGTCTGGCTCAGTTCCCACGCCACCACATAGATAATGCTGGCAACGACACTGATGCCGAGGCCCAGCGCCAGTGCGGGCCAGAATCGGATGACGCCGCCCTGATCGACGTCGCGCTGCTGCTTGATCGCGACGAACACCGTGCTGAGGGCGACCAGCATCACGCTGTACCCGACGAACATCCCGTACGGCAGCGGGACATCGATGAAGCTGACGACGACGTTGAACACACCGACGATCGCGCCGCCGATTGCGCCGTAGGTCAGGATCTTACGAAACATGGATGGTATCCCCCGCTGAGTTGCCGCCCGATCAGCCGCCATCGCGCTGCGCCGGACAATCGCCCAAAAGGGTGATTGGGACGAAATCGCCCGCAATTCTGCCGTTCACGGCACGATTCCGAGTTCGCGCGCCCGCGCGATAGCGTCGGTCCGCCGCTTCGCGCCCAGCTTCTCGAACAGCCGCGAGACGTGAGTCTTCACTGTGTTGGGCGACACGCTCAGCCGCGCCGCGATCTCCTTGTTGGAGTGGCCCGCCGCCAGCTCCTGCAGGATGGTCAGCTCGCGTGGGCTGATGCCCAGGGTGGCGAGTGCTTTCGGGTTGCCGTCGAACGCCGGCACCGGCCCCGCGCCGCCACGGCCGATCACCCGTGTCCCGATATAAATGCCGGTCGCCAGGAACGCTGCCGCGACCAGCGCCAGCGCGACGTCGTCGAAATGGGCGCGGACCATCCGCTGGTAGTCGATCCACGCGAGCGCCAGTGTCCCTGCGGCAAGTACCGCGCCGTAAACCGCAACCCGCTTCCACATCGTCCCCATCTCAAGCCCAATCCGGCACCGGCGGGCGGGCACCGTCAATCCCTTGCGCTCCTCCACCGGGCGTCCGACAGTTCTTAAAGAGCGAGGCGGCGACAGACCGCCCGTGGGTGCCACAGGCACCGGGAAAGGGACACCGAATGAACGCGCCGATCCGCATCGACCCGGCCACGGGTCAAAAGCTCTTCAACACCCGCGCCGCGATGGCAAACGACAAAATCAGGGGCAAGGGTTACTCCGTCATCACGGACGAGGCGCTGACCGCGCTGCCGGAACTGCCGCCCGGCGCCACCTTCAACGCGGAAGAGCAGGCGAAGTACCGCGCCTTCAACGAACAGCGCCGCGGCGCCGCCGATTACATGCCGATGGAAGGCGCCTTCGCGAAATATCTCGACGACGTCTATTCCGCCCCGCCCATCGACCGCGAGCCGCTCAGCGACGAATGCGAAATCCTCGTCGTCGGCGCTGGCTTCGCGGGGCTGCTCCTCTGGCACAAGCTGCAGGCCGCGGGCTTCACCGATGTGCGCTTCTGCGAAAAGGGCGGCGACGTCGGCGGCACCTGGTATTGGAACCGCTATCCCGGCATCGCCTGCGATGTGGAGTCCTACTCCTACCTGCCGCTGCTCGAAGAGACCGGCTACATCCCGTCGATGAAGTTCGCCTCGGGCTTCGAGATTCTCGAATACTGCCAGAAGCTCGCCACCCAATTCGGCTTCTACGATCACTGCCTCTTCCACACGACAGTCGAAGAGACGGAATGGGACGAAGCCGCCGGCCGCTGGATCGTGAAGACCAATCGCGGCGACCGCATGCGCGCCCGCTTCGTGCTCCTCGCCAACGGCATCCTCACCACGCCCAAGCTTGCGCGCATCAAGGGCATGGAAAAATTCCAGGGCGAGGCATTCCACACCTCACGCTGGAATTACAACGTCGATCTTACCGGCAAGCGCGTCGGCATCATCGGCACCGGCGCCACCGCGGTACAGGCGATCCCGGAGCTCGCAAAGGTCGTCGGCGATCTCACCGTATTCCAGCGCACGCCATCCTCCATCGACGTGCGCGACCAGCGCGAGACGACGGACGAAGAGCGCGCCACTTGGCCCAATGAACCCAACTGGGCCAAGTCCCGCCGCGCCCGCTTCGCCAAGATCAGCGCCGGCCGCACCGCGATGAAGGCGAACGACGACTACCTCGCCGGCAAGGTGCCCGACTTCAAGGAGCGCAAGACCTACGAGCGCGAGCTCACGATGGAAGAGCTGATGGAGAAACAGCTCGACACCAACTTCCGCATCATGGAACAGATCCGTGGCCGGGTGGACATGATCGTGAAGGACCCGAAGACCGCCGCGGCGCTCAAGCCGTTCTATCCCTTCGGCTGCAAGCGCCCCACCTTCCACGACGAATTCCTGCCGGCGTTCAATCTCCCGCACGTCCATCTCGTCGACACCGCGCCGACCGGCGTGGCGGAGATCAATGAGCGCGGCGTGGTGCATGACGGCATCGAATATCCGCTCGACGTTCTGATTTACGCGACCGGCTTTCAGTGGATGGCGACCTCCACCTTCAACATGATCAAGGGCCGCGGCGGCCGCACGCTGACCGACAAGTGGAAAGAGGAGGGCACCAAGACCTTCCTCGGCCTGCACAGCCACGGCTTCCCCAACCTGCTCATCGTTGCGGGGCCACAAGGTGGCGGCGGCAGCTTCAACTTCACCGACGCCATCGAGACGCACGGCGAATATGTCGTGTGGCTGCTGAAGACGATGCGCGAGAAGGGCCTGACGCAGTTCGACGTAACCTCCGACGCCGAAACCGCCTGGGCCAAACACTGCGCCGCCGCCGACATCGCCACCGCACCGTTCCGCGACTGCATCTCGTACTACAACGGCGAAGGCAAAGCCGAACCCGGAAGCCTCGCCTATTACGGCGGCGGCCAATGGCACAAATGGCGCATCCGCGCGCAAGGCTCACTCGAGCCGTACGAATTGAGATAACCCTCGCCCCCGTTTCAGCGGGGGAGAGGGCAGGGTGAGGGGGCCCCTGCTTCAACCTGTGTGGGCCCGCGTGAGCGTTCGAACAATCGAAAGAGACGATCATGACCGACATCGCGAACCGCACCGCTTTCATCACCGGCGGCGCCAACGGCATCGGCCTCGGCATTGCGCGTGCCTTCGCGAAAGAGGGCGTGAAACTCGCGCTCGCCGACCGCGATGAAGCCGCGCTCGCCGCCGCCAAGGCCGAACTGTCGAAGGTCGTGCCGACCGAAACCGTAGTGCTCGATGTCCGCGACCGCGAGACCTATGCGCGTGAAGCGGACCGCATTGAAGCGGCGCTCGGTCCGGTGTCGCTGCTGTTCAACAACGCCGGTGTCGCCGGCGGCGGCGCGGCCACGCGCATGACCTATGAGATGTGGGACTGGGGCGTCGGCATCAACCTGACCGGCGTCATCAACGGTATCCAGACGTTCCTGCCCCGCATGGCCGACCGCGGGCAGGGCGGCCACATCGTCAACACCGCATCGGGCGCCGGTCTCGTGCACTCCGGCTCAGGCGTGCTCTATCACACCGCAAAGTACGGCGTGGTCGGCATGTCGGAAGCGCTGAACGCAGAGCTGCAATCGCACCACATCGGCGTCAGCGTCCTCTGCCCCGGCCCGGTCGCAACCAAGATCGTGGACAACACGCTCAGCCACCAGCCCGGTATGGATGCAATGCCCGAAGCGCAGAAAGCCGCGATCCAGCAACTGCTCGCGCCAACCAAGAAATTCCTCGACGAAGGCGTCTCCCCCGACGCTGTCGGCGACATGGTCTTGGCGGCCGTGAAAGCCAACCAGCTCTTCATCCACACCGACCGACTGGTCGCGCCGATGATCGAAGCCCGCACAAAGGCGCTGATGGCAGCCTTCCCGCCACTATAACGTCTGACGCTCTCGTCTATTTGGGTTTCTTCGAACTGACTCCCGAATTGAAAACGGGAAAGAAGCTCTTCTGACTCCGCAGTTTGATTACATCTTCAATAGTGATCGTATTGGCCTTCCGCCGCTCTCCGCCACTTGGCGTAATCACCTCTAGGTCCGGATTTTCCATGATCGCGGAGTGAATGTCGTCCGTGTGGGCCGGTGTGAGATTATAAATGCCTTCATAAAAATCACCCACGCCGATCGCATCGCCTGATTCTGCGACGACACGTGGTATGTCTTCTAGTAGTTGTTGTTTAGCGTTCTGCCTACCAAGAGTGTCAAACAGATATAGCGCGCCTGCTTCGTGCGTAGGGTCATAGGACAGCATATTCAAACCCGAGCGCCCGAAATGGGCTTGCGCGCTGCTGTTCGAGTGGAGTGTGTCGTTGTACACTTGCCTTGCGCGATAAGAGTTCGCGAAATGAATTAGCCAATACCGCCAACCATCCGGGTTATGGATCGAGAAGGGGCTAACAAAAGGCGCGCAGGTTCTGAATGCCTCAAATACAACTCGTTCTGCTATGCCTAACCAAGCTTGTCGATTGACGGCGACCTGCAATTTTTGAAAATCTTCTTTGGTCGTCCTGACTTTTGCTAGCTGAGCTTCGAGAAGCTCTGGATTAGCTTTTTGCAAGAAAGAAATCAGTGATTGAATGGCAAAGGTATAGAAAATCTCGGCAGAGTTGAACGAGCGCATGATATCGATAAGCGTGTTTCTATCGACATGGCTGTGGCCGCACTGATCTAAATTAAAGATGACATTTCTGAAGCGGTCTTCGGTTAGCGTCGTTTTGATTTTTGGGTAGGCCTTCTCAAAGCGCTTGTTCAAATATTGCACGCGAACCGAGAGGTTGGGCACCGCTTCTTTTATGCGGCCGAGTAAAGGCTCGATGTGAGTCTTGAGCGACGCTACGGCGTCGGCGCTTTGGTCATTTAGAACAAGCAGGCAATCGATGCTGATAGGGCTCATGCCGTCTGCTGCGCGCTGAACGGTCATCGCTTCCGTCGCTCGCATGAGTTCTTCAATGAAGATTACGGGGGAACCTGGCTGGCCATCGCTGTATCGACCGCCACCCGCGAAGCCGTCAACTATTGCTAGCCGAAATCGTTCTTGCTGAGGCAAGCGGCAACGAACGGTAAGGTACTTGAAGAAGTATTCGCGAAGAATTTTGTGCTTTCGAAGCGAGTGTTCTTCAATGGTAGCGCCGCTTGACCATCGGTAGGGCTTTTCTACCATCGGCCGCCACCTCGACGGCTTGCGCAGCTAGGTTGAAAGGTGGGTTGGCATCTCATCCCACGTGCGACCGCGATACTCACGCCCGTTGGCCTTCTTGGAGCGACGAGTGTTGTCCTTGCCCCAAGTCCCCCACTGCTTGAAGAAGAATGCCGTTCCGGCGTTCTGACATTGCTCATAGATCTCATCAATCCAGGCTTCTTTAATAGGGCGAGCCGACCGACCGCTCTCGCCCCCCACAATGGCCCAATCAATATCCGTTAAATCTACCCGTCCTACGGGTCCAATCAATGGCTCAAAAGAAATAAAACGAATAGCAGCAGGTACTTGTCTTAGATAGTCAAGGCGAACACTTGCTGCTTCATCTTCGACGCTCGTGCCGAGCCAGACATTTGGCAATACGCCGTCCAACTCGGTTTTCACGAAGTGCATCATACGGTCCGGGCGCTTCGTTAGAATCTGATAGTGATGGCGAGGTGTATCTGACATTACGCGCCACACCGATTTTATGAACTGATCGCTGACACCTTCATGGAAGAGGTCACTCATGGAGTTTACGAAAATTTTCCGCGGCTTCCTCCATTGGTGAGGAATTTGGAGCGCATCGCGATCTTCCCTGACGACGCCCTTCCATATCGTGCGTCGGCCGCTCTTGCGCGTAAGGCCGCGATACTTGCTTACACCCATCGCCTCGAGCCGCCGCGCCATCTCCATTGCGTAACAATGCGTGCATCCGGCGGAGACGATTGAACATCCTGCCACCGGATTCCATGTGGCGTCCGTCCACTCAATCTGTGTTTCGGCCATTGCGCACCTCTTTGGCGTGTCTCTGTATCACGCTTGCGAACAAAGTGCGTAAACAGTCAGAAGAAATGCGAAGCATACTATCTGTAGTGCCGGTCAACATGACTAAGCACAGAGCGGAGGACTAAGTTCTTTGTCTGCAGGGAGGAGAGGCCCTGCAGATGAATACCTGCTCAACTGCTCCCGCTGAGTCGAAGGCCGTCCACAAGCTCACTAGCCCTACTCCGGCACCACGCGCACCGCGCCCTTGTCGGCGCTGGTGGTGAACGCCGCGTAGGCGCGGAGCGCGTCGGAGACTTTGCGCTTGCGCACCTCCGTCGGCTTCCAGCCTGCTGCGTCCTGCGCCGCGCGGCGCT
>DATAHD010000246.1:0-2288 GCA_036263395.1 Rhizomicrobium sp.
CTATTGGATGCACTTCAACAACAACACGCTCGGCCTGTTCTTCGCGCGCCTCGCGCTCGGTGCCAATCCGCCGAACGAAGCGTCGGAGCGTATCGCTGGCATGATCCAGCGCCGCGAAGACGGCTATGCCCGCTACATGGAGCAGACGCTGGCGAAATCGCCCTATCTCGCCGGCAACGAGTTCACCTGCGCCGACATCATGTCGGTGTTCAACCTGGTGTCGCTGCCGTCTTTCGTCGGCCGTACCGACACGCCGAATGTGAAGGCGTATGTCGAGCGCATCTCCAAGCGTCCGGCCTACATCAAAGCGATGCAGATCGCCGGCCCCGCCGCGACGCCGACAGACGGCGCATAACTCCGTCGGTCGGAGCGCACCTAGGGGCCGGATGGGTTCACGCGGAAGCGCGGAGGATGTCTTCTCATGTCAGGTGCCAATATGCATTTCCCGTACCTGGGCATCGTCTTCGTACTTCTCGTTCTCAGCCAGATACCATGCGGAAGAATCTATTTTGGTCCTCCCGGGGTGCCCCCGATAGAACGGGCGACCCAACCAAAAACTTTCCGAACTTTCATAGCCATTGAAATTATCTCCGTGCTGATACTGTCGTACTTCGAGATTTGGTATGGCCCGTAATCAAGATTGGATTGGAGCCACGCACACAGGACGCGTGCAGTGTCGTCCGCGAGATTTCCGGGCAGAGCCAAACCGTCGTGGCCGCCGCCGATAAACAAGATCGCTTTCGCCGGTTGCGGCGACGCCGACAGACGGCGCGTAACATCCCGCAGTTTGCGCGCAAGTAGAGGCCTGCTGGGTTCACGCGGAGGCGCGGAGCCGCGGAGGGGATAACGAGCCTGGGCGGTTGGCGCTACGCCCTCCGCCCACGATCTTCCCGGCGCGCAAAGCGCGCCAACCAGCTCTCACGTCGAGGCCCGCCGACAGAAGTGCAGAACGACCCTCTGCGTCCTCTGCGCCTCTGCGCGCCAAGCATTCGCGCCGACTTCACTGCACCATCCGCGAGGGCTCAAGCTCCGCGGCTCCGCGCCTCCGCGTGAACCCAATTCCCCTCGCCACAAAAGAATTTTCTGAGTTGAAACCAAACAAAATCAATCGCTTATCGAGATTTCAATAAAGATAACCACTTTTGTTCTTGACTATAGTCTCCTGATAGATCAATTTCTCCCCCAGAAACAGGTGGCGGTCCGCCCGAAGGAGAGTGTGTCATGTGGCCGTCAGGCCAGAGTTAGAGAGATGCCTGCGCCAGCCGCCACGGGCCGCCTATCAGCCCGGATTGGTAGAGCACCCGGCAGAGGGACCGCGCGCCCAACCTTCACCAATCGGTCTGGATCCGAACGGGCCTGTCCGTCACCAAGCGGGGTGTCATCCCCGCGGGGCGCGCGGATTGTGTCCTGTGCCTCTCACGGCGCAGGAACGGGATGACTCGGTAACGCCCCTGACGATCGCGATTGGTCCGACTGCTCAATGCAAGACGAACAAGGGTTCGCACGAAATCTGCCGATCATCGGAGTGAAAGGCTTCCGGCGAAGCGTGCCCAAACGGCTGACCGCACAAACACGGCATCGACGAAATCGGAAGAAGAGGGGGAGGGGGCCCCCACGTTTTTTGAAAACGAGTGGTCCACCACCACCAATCGTTTTTTTGAAATCAAATGTACCTGGCGGGCCCTAAGCCAGCGCCCGAACCTCGATCGCATCGACCGCATGGCTCGCACGCTTGCGCACCAGCACATCGGCCCGCGCCCGATCGTCGACGATATGATCGCGCAGGTTCGGCAGATTGATCCCCAGCCACACCCGCTTGGCGAAATCGCGCCGCCCCGCGTCGTCCATCTCGCGAAAGGCGAAGTAGAACGACTTCGGATCGTCGCGCCCCGATACCATCAGCGGCAGCAGCCGGTCGGTGAACCAAAGCTCGATCGCCTCTTCATCGGCATCGAGATAGATGAGGCAGTCGATCATCCGCGTGCTGCTCGCCGCCTCGGCATCGATGCGGCCGAGATGCAGGCCATCGAGGATCACGACGTCGGGCCGCTCCACCACATGCGGGTTCGCGGTGTCGACGTCGTAGGTGACGTGCGAGTAGCGGGGCAGGGCGGCGCGTTCGCCGCGGCGGATCTGTGCGATGGCGCCGCGCAACGCATCGATGTCGTAGGACTCCGGGAAGCCTTTGCGCATCGACAGCTGCCGTTCGGCGAGTACCGCGTTCGGAAACAGGAAGCCGTCGGTGCTCACCTTCTCCACATGCGTTGCCCATGACGCCATGGCATCGG
>DATAHD010000247.1:0-2389 GCA_036263395.1 Rhizomicrobium sp.
GTGTGGGCGGCGTTGCCGACGACGATTGGGCCGGACGGCATCTCAGCCGACAACGAGGGCGCGATCTGGTGCGCCAATGCGACGGCGCCGGAATGTGTGCGCGTGGCGAAGGGCGGCGAGATTTTGGCGCGCGTCGAAACGTCGATGAACGCCTTCTGCTGTGCCCTTGGCGGTGATGATGGCCGCACGCTGTTCATTGCGACCGCAGAAGCCAAGGTAGATGGCAGCGGTGTTGTCGGAATGATTGAAGCGGTGCGTGTGCAAGTGCCCGGTTAGGAGGCGCGATGAAGCGCTGTCGCTCGCACCGCGCAGGGCGCATCGCTTGCGCTGATCGGTGCGGTTGCGTAGCGTGGCGGTGCATCTGAAGGCGTCACCTCCGTGTCTCTCTCCGTCTAAATCGAAGAATCCCAATTTGGCCCGGCGTTGCTGGGCCGCCCAAGCCGGGATTTATGCCGGCGTCTTTCTCGATATGGACGGACTATGCCCAGCGCAAACGAAAACCCGGCGATTGACGCCGGCCAAATCTCTCTAATACCGGAGCATCGCCGCGATCATGTTATGAGCGCGCTACGTGCCGTATTCGGCGCGAAGAGCATCGGCGCGATGCGGCCGATCTCCGGCGGTGTGTCGGGTGCGCCGATCCTGCGGTTCGAGGTTGGTGGCCGCGCTTATGTGCTGCGGCTAGAGCCGGAGCGCATTGCCTTGCACCATCGTGAGCGGCATTTCGCCTGCATGGCCTCGGCCGCTGCAGCAGGGGCGGCGCCGGCGGTGCATTACACCGATGCGGCAACGGGCGTCGCGATCATGGATTGCATCGCGGGACAGCCGCTGACCGATTATCCCGGCGGGCCGGCAGCGCTGGTGCGCGGGCTGGGCGCGCTCATCGCACGCGTGCAGACATCGGCCCCGTTTCCGGTAGCAGGCGATTTTCCGCAGTCGATCGAAACGATGCTGACGGCGCTCAACGCGTCCGGCCTGTTTGTGCCAAACGCGCTCGACCGGCACGCGGAGGGTCTTGCGCGCATCCGATCCGCGCTGCCGTGGGATACGCCTGCGCTGGTCTCGAGCCACAACGATCCCAATCCGCGCAACATCCTGTTCGACGGCAACCGATTGTGGCTGATCGATTGGGAGCTGGCCTGCCGCAACGATCCGTTGGTCGATATCGCGATTCTGACGTTCGACCTTGCAGAGACGACTGAGCTTGAAGATACGCTGTTAGCGGCAGCACTTGGCAGGCCAGCGGATCGCGCGTTGCGCGCGCGACTGGCGGTCATCAAACTGCTCACGCGTCTGTTCTACGGCTGCATCGTGCTTGAGAACTTCATGCATTCCCCGCGCGATGCGCCGGATGAAAAACTTGATGAATACCGGCAGTCATCGTTTCGCGCAGCTATTGCCAGCGGCCAGCTCGCAGCCGGTTCGCAAGACGTCGCATACGCCTTCGGCAAGATGTCGCTTACCGAGTTCGCGAACGGCATCACCGCGTCTGGTTTCGACACGCTTCTGCAAATCGTCAAACAGAGCTGACTACGCCGCGTCGATGAAGCCACCCATCTGGCGGTTCCAGAGTTTGGCGTAGTGGCCGTTCTTGGCGAGCAGTTCGCGGTGCGGGCCGTCTTCGAGGATGCGGCCCTGGTCGAGATAGATCACGCGATCCATGCCGGCGATGGTCGACAGGCGGTGCGCGACCGCGATCACGGTGCGGCCCTGCATCAACGTCCACAGGCCGGACTGGATCAGGTGCTCGCTCTCGCTGTCGAGCGATGAGGTGGCTTCGTCGAGCACGAGGATCTTCGCGTCTTTCACCAGCGCGCGGGCGATGGCGACGCGTTGGCGCTCACCACCCGAGAGCTTGATGCCCTGCTCGCCCACGATCATGTCGTAGCCTTCGTCGCGGTCGGAGATGAAGTCGTGCGCATGCGCCTGACGCGCGGCGATGACCACCTCTTCATCGGGCGATGTGGGCCTGGCGTAGCGGATGTTGTCGCGCACCGCACGGTGGAAGACGCCCGGCATCTGCTGCACTTCGGCGATCGCTTCGTTGAGCGAGTCCCACGTCACATGCGCGATGTCCTGACCGTCGATCAGCACGCGGCCTTCCTGCGGCTCGAACTGGCGGCGCAGCAGTTTGACGAGCGTCGACTTGCCCGCACCGGACGGCCCGACGAGGCCGACCTTCTGGCCCGCCGGAATGTCGAGGGTGAGGCCGTCGAACACCTGAAAACCGTTGGGATGCTTGAAACGGACGTTCTGGATCGAGATCGCACCGGCATGGACGTGCAGCGGCTTGGCATCGTCGCGGTCCACAATCTCATGCGGGCGGCTAACCAGATCGAGCGCTTCGGCGAGCGTGCCGAGCTGTTCGAAGTAATCGAGCAGGCGGAAC
>DATAHD010000248.1:0-3852 GCA_036263395.1 Rhizomicrobium sp.
TTGGCGCGCAGAGCCGCAGAGAGTTCGGTGATGGTGGAGACCTAAGGGTTCACGCGGAGGCGCGGAGCCGCGGAGGTCACCGAGCCCAACCGCCACTAACGAGTCTCGATCCATTCCCCGGCGCGCTTCGCGCGCCAACAATCCTATCGACCATCAACTCAGCCTCAGCAAAAGCGCGCCTCCCTCTGCGCCTCTGCGCGCCAATTATCCTCTCAACCCACGCAGCGCCAACCGCGGAAACACAACTCCGCGAGCTCCGCGCCTCCGCGTGAACCCAAAGGCCACAAGCATGACTCTCAGCGCTCGCGCTCCACCATAGAGAGAAGCACGAACTCATCCGCCGCATCAGGGGTCTGAAGACTCATGCGGGGGCGCATCACCCATTGGGACCGCACTCGAACCTGCGCACCGATCGTCCGCGCATAAGTCCGTCGTAGTCACCGACGAAAACGGCACCGCGCGCATTCGCTCACAGAGCAAGCGTCAATGTCGATCGTCACGCACCGCCGAGAGAACCGCGCGAAACCTGGGTCTCAAACAAACCAGCCGCCGCCACGACTCCGTCCGCCGCAGCAATCGCGCGCAAAAACCGGAGCCTCAATCTCCCGCGACGTTCCCATCGCGCCGCGGATCGGCGCCGCCGATGTAGCCGCCTTTCACGCGTTGCACGATGTGCAGGCCGCTCTCGATCGGGAACGTCACCACCTGATGCCCCATCGCCTGCAGCTGTGGCGTCAGCGCTTCGACCGCCGTGCCTTTCTCCAGGATCGTCGGCCCGTTCATGTTCACCACGCGTGGCAACGCCACGGTCGGCTGCGGCTTCATCTGCGCGTCGATCATCGCGATCAGCGATTGCGTCACGAAGTCGATGATCAGCGGCCCGCCCGGCGAGCCCGTCGCGATCCAGAATTTGCCATCGCGCCCGAACACCAGCGCCGGCGACATCGCGGAGAGCGGCCGTTTGCCCGGCGCCGGCGCGTTCGCCACCGGCTTGCCGTCCAGCACCGGATCGAACGAGAAATCCGTCAGCTCGTTGTTGAGGAAGAAGCCGTTCGCCATCATGTAGTCGCCGAACGCGCTCTCGATCGTCATCGTCATCGACACGGCCATGCCGGCATCATCCACCGCCGACAGATGGCTGGTGCCTGGTAATTGCGGCGAGCGTTGCGGCGCATAGGCCGCGTGCTTCTGCGGCGGCGTACCCGCGGTCGCCTTGCCCATGTCCTTCGCGGGATCGATCAGCTTCGAGCGATCCGCCAGATAGCCGCGGTCCACCAGCCCAGCCACCGGCACGTTTACCGAATCCGGATCGGCGAGATACATCGCGCGATCCGCAAACGCGAGACGGCTCGCCTGCGTGAAGAGGTGCACACCACTCAGTGTCGTCGGCCCAAGGTCCTTCGACGGAAAGCGCTCCAGCATGCCGAGGATCTGCACGATCGCGACACCGCCCGAACTCGGTGGCCCCATCGAACAGATGCGCCGCCCGCGATAGGTGCCGCACACCGCCGGCCGCTCCACCGCGCGATACGACGCGATGTCGGCGAGCGTCATCGTCGTCTTGTTGACCGGCGCGTTGTTCACCGCATCGACAATCGCCTGCGCAATCGGTCCGGCATAAAACGCTTTCGCCCCATCCTTGGCGAGAATGCGAAGCGTCTTCGCGTACGTCGGATTCTTCAGGATCTCGCCCTTCGCCATCGGCGTGCCGTCGGCGTGGAAGAAGTAGCGTTTGAAATCCGGCATCGTCGCGGCCATCGACGCGTGACTCGCGATGGAGGCCGCAAGCTTCGGCCCGATGGGAAAACCTTTGTCGGCCAGCGCAATCGCCGGTGCGAACAGCTTGGCCCACGCCAGCTTGCCGTACTTCTTATGCGCCATTTCCATCATCGCGATGGTGCCGGGCACGCCGGTCGAAAGGCCGCCGGGAATCGCTTCGTTGTGCGGCCGCGCCTTGCCGTTCGCATCCAAGAACATGTCGGGCTTGGCCGACGCCGGCGCCGTCTCGCGTCCGTCGAAGCTCTTCACGTCGCCGGTCTTGGGGTCATAGACCATCATGAAGGCGCCGCCGCCGATGCCCGACGATTCCGGCTCGACCAGTGTCAGCACCAGCTGTGCCGCGATCGCGGCATCCACCGCCGATCCGCCCTGGCGCATCATCTGCCGCCCGGCATCGGTCGCATACGGATTGGCCGCAGCGATGATGTGCTTCTTGGCGATGGTGCCGGCGTGCGCTGCGCCGAAAACGATGACAGAGAGGCTTACGGCATAAACGGCCAAACGGCGGAGAAACATCGACCCTCTCTTTTCGGCGAGCGACGCAAAAGCTAGCCTGTCGCCCATGCTACGACGAGGCCCGCGCAATCTCATAACCGACGTAGCGGGATTGCGCGTCGGGAATGCCGAAGACCACACCGTCCGCACGGGCGTTACCGTGGTGATGGCCGAAAGGCTCACCAATGCGGTCGTCGATGTGCGCGGCGGTGCGCCCGGCACGCGCGATACGGAGTCCCTCAGTCCCATCACCATCGACGGTGGCGCTGACGCCATCGTGCTCTCCGGCGGCTCTGTCTTCGGCCTCGATGCGCCGGCCGGTGTCACCGCATTGCTGCGCCAGCAGGAGCGCGGCTTCCAATTTATGCCCGGCGGCCCGCGCATGCCCATCGTGCCCGGCGCCATCCTGTTCGATCTCGCCAATGGCGGCGACAAGAACTGGGGCGAGGAAACGCCCTATCGCCGCCTCGGCCTCGCCGCCGCGAAGAACGCCGGTCTCGATTTCGCGCTCGGCAATGCCGGTGCCGGTCTCGGCGCCACCGCCGGCATCTATAAAGGTGGCCTCGGCAGTGCGTCGGCCGTCACCGAAGACGGCATCACCGTCGGCGCCATCGTCGCGGTGAACTCTGTCGGCTCGCCGCTCATCCCCGGCACCAACGTGTTCTGGGCTTTTCCGTATGAGCAGCAGAAAGAGTTCGGCGGCGCACGCCTCACCGGCAACGAAAGCGATCTCGACATGGATCTGCCGGATGACATCAAAGGCGGCCAGCCGAAACAGAACACCACCATCGCCATCGTCGCCACCGATGCCGAACTCAGCCAGGTCGAATTGATGCGCCTCAACATCATGGCATCGGACGGTTATGCGCGAGCCTTGCGCCCGATCCACGCGCCGACCGATGGCGACATCGTCTTCGGCATTGCAACCGGCAAGAACAAGATCACCGGCGCGCCACGCCACCGCGAAGTTATGCGCCTCGGCCACATCGCCGCCGACTGCCTCGCGCGCGCCATCGCCCGCGGTGTCTACGAAGCCGAAAGTCTCGGCGCGACGAAGAGTTACAAAGACCGTTTCAGATAAAGAGGAACGTCATGGACAAAACCGAACGCCCCGCCGCCTCGGGCCTCTTCGAAGGCGCCGTCACGCGCCGCACCTTCGCCGCCACCGGCCTCGTTACCGGCTTCACGCTCGCCGCCGGCCCACTCAACGCCGCCGCCATCGTGACCAACGCCGCCGGTCTCGATGCCAGCGAGGTGCAGGTGCCGGTCAGCGGCGGCAAGATCCCCGCCTACCGCGCCAAGCCCGCGGGCCAAAAAAATCTCGCTGTCGTCATTGTGGTGCAGGAGATCTTCGGCGTGCACGAGCACATCAAGGATCTCTGCCGCCGCCTCGCGCATCGCGGCTACTACGCCATCGCCCCGTCGCTCTATGCCCGTGAAGGCGATGCCGGGAAGTACGACATGTCGACGGTGCAGGACCTCATCAAGGACGTCGTCTCGAAAGTCCCCGATGCGCAGGTGATGACCGACATCGACAGCACCGTGACCTTCGCGGGCGGCGATGGCGGCAACACCGAC
>DATAHD010000249.1:0-10140 GCA_036263395.1 Rhizomicrobium sp.
ACGGTTTTCAGCCGCGGATCGGGCGCTTCGATGATGGGACGGGCGGTCATGGCCGGGAGATAGGCGAGCCTTGGCGATGGGTCAAGGATGGGCATTGTTTCCGCATGGTTTCCACCCATCTGCGAACGGATAATGCCCGCCCAACAGAGATTCGGTTATGGAAATTTCTTATCTGGTTTTGAGCGTGGCGCTGGTTCTGGCGGCGGCGATTGTGGCGTTTGCCCTGCTGCGGCGGAGCGCACCAGTGCCGGCGCCTGTCGTGGAAGTGCCGCGCGATCCACGGCTCGACACGGTGATCGCTGGCCAAGGCGATATCGCGGGGCGGTTTGCGCAGACGCTGGAGGCACAGGCGAAGCTGCAGTCGATGCTGGCGGAGCGGATCGAGGCGCTGGACAAACGGCTGGGCGAGAATTTGAACGCGAGCGCGACGAAGACGGCGGCGACAATCTCCAGCATCGGCGAGCGGCTGACGGTGATCGACGAGGCGCAGAAGAATATCTCTGCACTGTCCGGGCAGGTGGTGAGCCTGCAGCAGGTGCTGTCCAACAAGCAGTCGCGCGGTGCATTCGGGCAGGCGCAGATGGAAGAGATCGTGCGCGACGGGTTGCCGGCCAGCCTCTACGGCTTTCAGGTGCGGCTTTCGAACGGCAAGCAGCCGGACTGCATCATCAAGCTGCCGGGCACGAAGGCGTGCATCGTGATCGACTCCAAATTTCCGCTGGAGTCGTTCGAACTGCTGCGCAATGCGTCGACCGACGAAGAGAAGAAGGTCGCGCTGGCGCGGGTGCGCGGCGATGTGTCGAAACATGTGACCGACATTGCCGACAAGTATTTGATCCCCGGCGAGGTGCAGACGCCGGCGATCATGTTCGTGCCGTCGGAGTCGATCTATGCCGACCTGCATGACGGGTTTGCCGATGTGATCCAGAAGGCGCACCGGGCGCAGGTGATCGTGGTATCGCCGAACATCCTGATGCTGGCGATCAACACGATCCAGACGGTGATGAAGGATGCGCGGATGCGTGAGCAGGCAGACCTGATCCAGAAGGAAGTGGGGGCGCTGCTGAAAGATGTACGGCTGCTGACGGATGCCGCCGACAAACTGCAGAAGCGGTTCAATCAGGCGGAGGGCGACCTGAAAGACCTCGTCACGCGTTCGGGCCGTATCACCACGCGTGCGGAAAAGATCGAGAAGGTCGAACTATCCGGCGCCGACCATCCGCGACTGCCGGGGGTCTGATCTACTTCACATGCTCGCAGAATTGCGCTTCGGCGCCGCTGGGGCCGACGAAGCTGACGGTTGGGATGCCTTTGCGGATTTCGTATTTGGCGACGAAGCCGTCGGGCATCACGCCGTTGAGCGAGCCTGAGGTGAAGGTCACTGTGTTGCCGGTCAGTGTGAACTTGCCGGTGCTGTTGTCGGAGCCCTTGTAGGTTCCGGCGCCGGTGACGGTGAAGTTCATCAGCATGCGCGCTTCGCCGTTGCCCCAGCACTCATAAGCGCCCATCGCCATGCCGGCGGCGTTGGCGGATTGCGTGAAGGCGGCAAGCAAAAGCGCGGCCGGGATGATACGAGCAAGCTTCATGGCGGTTCCCCCATTGTTATGTGCGAGAGGATGCGCCGGTTGCTTCTGGCTGGCTAGAGCGTGCGGCGGGCCTTGAAGGCGGCGCTGAGGGTGCCTTCGTCGAGGTAGTCGAGTTCACCGCCGACCGGGACGCCGTGCGCGAGGCGGGTGACGCTGACATTGGCGGGGGCGAGTGCGTCCATCAGGTAGTGTGCCGTGGTCTGGCCTTCGACGGTCGCGTTCATCGCGAGGACGACTTCGCTGACGCCATCCTGCACGCGGGCGAGCAGATTACCGACGTTGAGACGGTCCGGTGTCACGCCATCGAGGGCGGAGAGTGCACCGCCGAGGACATGATACTTGCCCTTGAACACGCCGGCGCGTTCGAGGGCCCACAGATCGGCGACGTCTTCGACGACGCAGAGCACGGCGCTGTCGCGGCGCGGATCGCGGCACAACGAACATGGCGTCGTGGTGTCGAGGTTGCCGCAAATCTCGCAGGTCTTGATCGCAACGGCCGCATCGCGCATCGCGATGGAGAGCGGCTCGAGCAACGTCTCGCGCTTTTTCAGCAGCACAAGCGCGGCGCGGCGAGCGCTGCGCGGGCCAAGGCCGGGCAGTTTGGCGAGTAGCTGAATGAGACGCTCAATCTCCGGACCGGCGGGGTGATTGGCCATTTAATCGCTATCTGCTTCCGGCATCGGCTGGGCGACTTCTTCTTCGAGGATGTCGCGCACGGCAATGACTTCGGCGCCGGGGAAACGGTCGAGCACGGCGCGGACGAAAGGTTCCTGCAGCACGCTTTCCAGCTTGGCGGCGTGGGCGTTGCGCTTCTTTTCCGAGATCGTGGGCTGGCCGCCTTCGCGCGCGACGATCACCGACCAGCGGGTGCCGGTCCACTCTTTCAGTTTCTGCGCCAGATCGCCGGCGAGGGTGCGCGGTGCGACGGGCGTCGGCGCGAATTCGAGATGGCCGGGTTCGAGGCGCACGAGACGGACGTTGTTCTCGATCTGCACGCGCAGGACCGGTGCACCTTTTGCCTGTGCGAGGGCGGCGATGTCTTCGAGGCTGTTGATCGCGACGTGGGCTTGCGGCGCGTAGTCGGTTTCGGCGATGGGGACCGGTAACGCCTGCGCGGTCATAGTTGGAGCGTTTTCGGAGGCGCGTGCTCTTGGGCGATCCTCCCCCACGGCGCTGCGCGCCGTGCCCCCTCCACCAAGTGGAGGGGGAGTGGGGGCACGCGCTGGCGCTGGTGACGCGCCGTTGTCCAACACGTCACGGACCAACTTATCGGTCGGCGGGAGATCCGCTGCGTAGGCGAGGCGGATCAGCGCCATCTCGCAGGCGGCGAGCGGCTGCGTGGCGTCGCGGACTTCGATCAGGCCTTTGAGAAGCAACTGCCAGGCGCGGGTGAGTGAGGGAACCGAGAGTTTGGCGGCGAGGTCGGCGCAGCGTTTGGCTTCGGCGCTGCCGCCGTCGAAGAAGCCTTCGGCGCCGGGGGCGACGCGGATGCGGGTGAGGAAGTGCGTCGTCTCGAGCAGGTCCTGCATCACGACCAGCGGATCTGCGCCGCGGTCGTAGAGTTCGCGCAGATCCTGCAGCGCCTCGGCAACCTGTGCGCCCATGAGCTTTTCGAAGAGGTCGAGAATGCGGCCACGATCGGCGAGGCCAAGCATACCGCGCAGCGCCTCGGCCGTGATTGGGCCCTCTTCGCCATGCGCGATGGCCTGATCGAGCAGCGAAAGTGCGTCGCGGGCGGAGCCTTCGGCGGCGCGGGCAACCAGCGCCAAGGCCGGACGCTCGATATTCACGCCTTCCTTCTGCGCGATGCCTTCGAGCAGGCCGATGAGTTCGTTGCTTTCGATGCGGCGCAAATCGAAACGCTGGCAGCGCGAGAGGATCGTGACCGGCACCTTGCGGATTTCGGTCGTGGCGAAAATGAACTTTACATGCGGCGGCGGCTCTTCGAGCGTTTTGAGCAGGCCGTTGAACGCCTGCTTCGACAGCATGTGCACTTCGTCGATGATGTAGACCTTGTAGCGCGCGCTGGCCGGGGCGTAGCGGACGCCGTCGATGATCTCGCGCACATCGTCGATGCCGGTGTGCGAGGCGGCGTCCATCTCCTGCACGTCGACATGACGCGACTCGGCGATAGCGACACACGGATCGCAGACGCCGCAGGGGTGGATGGTCGGCGCGGTGCGCTTGCCGTCCGGGCCGATGCAGTTGAGGGCGCGGGCGATGATACGGGCGGTGGTCGTTTTGCCGACGCCGCGGACACCGGTGAGCATGAAGGCGTGGGCGATGCGGCCGGTCTCGAACGCGTTCTTTAGGGTGCGGACGAGGGCTTCCTGTCCCACCAGGCCGGTGAAGTCCGACGGGCGGTATTTGCGGGCAAGCACCCGGTACGCCTCCGCCTTCTGGGGCTGGGGCGGGGTGTCGAGGCCGAGACCTGCGAAGCCGGGTTCGTCCGTCTGATCCATGGGATGGTTATAGCAACCCGGAGTGCCCGGATGCGGCAGGAATATGTGCGGTTTTCTGGGGATAGGTGAGAGGCCGACACGACCCGAAGCGGATTCGTTACGGCTGCTTCGTTCCCGACCTGACCGGGTTGGCGAGCGCGTCGTCCGTATCGACCTCTCAGGCGGGGATATAGGACGGAATTTCGCGGATTGCGAGTCGGGGCCGGGGCGCGCCAAGTCACCGCAGTTCCTTACGGTTTTGAAACGCCCCTAAGAGTTGATTGTCAGTTCCATCACCCCAAATTCGGCACCACGGCGCCCGATGGACGCCCGAAGGATCGGACCCCAATGCCCAGCGACAGTCCCAGTCGATTGTTTGGCCCGTCTCGGCAGCGGCCGTGATCTGATCGTTCGACCAGCTCACGCCCCCGCCGCGACGGCGAAGGAAGTGAGCCATGGAAGAGATTACCCCGCGCGCCTTGGCGGCGGCGCACCTCAAAGACGAACGGCCGGCCGACATCGTCGAAGCGTTGAACGCGCTTGACCTGGAAGAGGCGCTGGAGATCGTGACGCAGCTACCGCTCGAGGTGGCGGTCGCGGTGTTCGACACGCCGGGGCTGGAAGCGGCGCCGGAGTATTTCGTGCAGCTGCCGCTTGCGCTGGCGGCGCAACTGCTGTCGCTGATGTCGACCGACCGTGCGGCAGAGATCATCCGCGGCCAGACCGCGGAATTTCGCCACACGCTGCTGGCGGCGGTAGCGCCGGATGCACGCGCGGCGCTGAACCGGGTGCTCAAATATCCGGAGTACACGGCGGGTTCGATCATGACGACCGAGTTCGTCACCGCGCGGTCGGACTGGACCGTGGCGGAAACGCTGGAGCATGTGCGCCGGGTCGAGCGCTCGCGCGAGACTGTCTACGCCATCTATGTGATGGATGTGAAGACGAAGCAGCTGGTCAACGCGGTGACGTTGCGCCGGCTGATCGCCGGCGAGGACGACGCACCGGTGTTGTCTGTGGCGTCCGAGGGCAAGCCCGTCTCCGTGCCGCCGCTGATGGACCGCGAAGAGGTGGCGCGTATCATCTCCAAATACGATCTGCTCGCCGTGCCGGTGGTCGAGCGCGGCAAGGTGCTGGGCATCGTGACGGTGGACGACATCATCGATGCAATCCTGGAGGAGACAACCGAAGACGTGCAGCGCTTCGGCGGCGTGGGGCCGATCGATGAGCCCTACATGCAGATCGGCCTACTGCAGATGATCCGCAAGCGCGCGGGCTGGCTGTCGGTGCTGTTCCTCAGCGAGATGCTGACCGCGAGCGCGATGCAGCACTTCGACGACGAATTGCAGCGCGCTATCGTGCTGACATTGTTCATTCCGCTGATCATGTCGTCGGGCGGCAATTCCGGCTCGCAGGCGACGTCGCTGCTGATCCGTGCGCTGGCGCTGGGCGAAGTGCGGCTCAGCGACTGGTGGCGGATCGCGCTGCGCGAATTGCCGATCGGGCTCGCGCTGGGCGCGATCCTGGGCGTGGTCGGCGTGCTGCGCATCACGATCTGGCAGTTCGCCGGTTTCTACGATTACGGACCGCACTGGGTGCTGGTTGCGACCACGGTCGCGGCCGCGCTGGTGGGGATCGTCACGTTCGGATCGCTGTCAGGGTCGATGCTGCCGTTCGCGCTGAAGCGCGTCGGGTTCGATCCGGCGAGTGCGTCGGCGCCGTTTGTGGCTACGCTGGTCGATGTCACGGGGCTGGTGATCTATTTCACCGTCGCGCTGGCAATCCTGCGCGGCACGCTGCTTTGACGGTCAGGCGGCGATTGCGGCCGGGACGACCTCTGGAACGACGATGCGCTCCTTTGGCAGGGTGATGGTCACGGTTGTGCCAACGCCCTCCTTACTTTGCAGCTCAAACCTTCCGCCATGCAGTTCCGCGAGTTGGCGGGCCAAAGGCAGGCCTAGGCCGCTTCCCTGATATTTCCGCGCGAGCCGGCTATCGACCTGGCCAAAGCGCTCGAATGCCTTCGGAATGTCCTTCTCGGCGATGCCGATACCGGTGTCGGCAATCGCAATGCCCAATTCACCACCACAATGGTTGGCGGAGAGGGTCACGCGACCGCCAGGCGGTGTGAACTTCACCGCGTTCATCAGCAGGTTGACGATCGCCTGACAAAGGCGGCGGCGATCTACCTGAATTGCGGGAAGACCCGTGGGCAGCTCAACGGCTATGGCGATACCGCCCTGGGCGGCCTGCGGCGAGACGAGGTTCAACGCATCATGGAACAGAGCGGCGATTTCGACCGTCTCATCGCGCAACTCAACCTGGTTCGCGTCCAGCCGCGAAAGATCGAGAACATCGTTGACCAGCGAGAGCAGATGCGAGCCGCCCTGGTGAATGTCTTTTATATAGTCCTTGTAGCGCTCCGATCCGAGCGGACCGAACGGCTCCGACAAGACAAAGTCAGAGAAGCCAAGGACGGCATTCAGAGGGGTGCGTAGTTCGTGGCTCATGTTCGCGAGAAACCGCGCCTTGGTTCTGTTGCCGGCATCAGCGCGGACCAGCGCCGTTCTCAGCTCCTCGGAGGTTCTTTCGAGCTCTTCCTTTGTCGCTTCCAGGCGGCTCACATAGTTACGCAGGCGGTCGGCCTCCTCCGTCGTGCGCAACGCGAGATGACGGTCGAACAACGCTCCGTAGAGACCCAGGCTGACGATCAGCGCCGCAACTCCGGAGACGGCAACAGCGAGCGTTCCGGGATCGAGCACTGCGTTCGGTATGGTCGCAACGGGATCTGGCCGAAGCGCGAAGGCGGCCATGCCCGTGAAATGCATCGTCACGATCGCAAAAACAAAGATGAGGGCGGCCGACACGTTCCATGTCGCAACTTCCCGCCGCATCATGACCCGCATGCCAAGGGCCATCGTCGCGATACCCAGCAACGCCGATGCTGCAACGTAGCGGTAATCCCAGATCGCTTCCGCTGGGGCGCGGATAGCGGCCATTCCGATGTAGTGCATCGCGGCGATTGCGATGCCCGTTATCACGCCGCCAGCAACATGATGGCGGAAAGCGGTTTCAAACCCGGCGCCACAAAGGACAATCGCGGTTACGACCGAGACGATGGTGATCAGCGGGTCGAAGGAGAGCGGGACGCCGCTTTGAAAAGCGAGCATCGTCACAAAATGGGTTGCCCAGATACCGCTTCCCGCGACAAGAGCGGCCGTAAGTATCCAGAGGTGCCGAACACGCAGCGTGCGCGCCTCGCGGCCGCGGACCATCATGCTTGTCGCGGTTATGCAGGCAAACAGACATAGCGCGGCGGCAAGCGCCACCAATCGCAGATCATGCTGTTCGGCAATGCATCCCAGTACGTGCACCATGCGGCACAGAGTGCGCGTGGTTCGTAAATCGCGGCCTACGAAGGAACCGGATTTGCCCTAGGTATAGCTACGAATAGGGTGTTCTACGGAGGCGCGTTCAAGCGGCTTTGGCGGCTTCGATCGCGTCAGGCTGGATGATGCGATCCGGCGGCAGGGTGAAGGTGACCGTGGTGCCGACACCGACGGCGCTGCGCAGGGTGAAGGTGCCGCCGTGCAGCTCTGCGAGCTGTTTGGCGAGAGGGAGGCCGAGGCCGGTGCCCTGATATTTGCGGGCGAGGCGACTGTCGACCTGACCGAAGCGCTCCAGCGCCTTCGGGATGTCGTCCTTGGCGATACCGATGCCGGTATCGGCGACGGCGATCACCATGGCGCCGCTGTCCATATGCGCGGAGACCTCTACGCTGCCGCCCGGATGGGTGAACTTGGCGGCGTTGGACATCAGGTTCAGCAGGATCTGGCGGATGCGGCGACGGTCGGCGCGGATCATCGGCAGGTTCTCCGCCACGCTGGTACGCAGCGTGACGCCCGCGCGCTCGGCCTGCGGCGAGACCATGCGGGTGGCTTCGAACACCACATCGCTGAGCGGGAATTCGTCGTCGTCGAGCGAAGCCTGTTCGGCATCGAGGCGCGAGAGATCGAGCACATCATTGATCAGCGAAAGCAGATGCGTGCCGCTGTCGCGAATGTCCTGGGCGTATTCCTTGTAGCGATCGACACCGAGCGGGCCATAGAGCTCGGCAAGTAGAACGTCGGAGAAGCCGATGACGGCGTTGAGCGGTGTACGCAGCTCGTGGCTCATCGCGGCGAGAAAGGTCGATTTGGTGCGGTTGGCGATGGCCGCTTCTTCGAGCGCGGCGACGAGATTGTCGGAGAGCTGTTCGAGCTTCGACTTGGCGTCTTCGAGTTCGAGCACATGCTCGCGCAGGCGCTGGGCTTCGCCGGTGCGCAGCTGGCGCAGATGGTTGTCGAGCACCGAGCCAATGAGGCCGAGGGCGACGACGAAGAGAGCGAGCGAGGCGATGGCGATGGCGAGCGTGCCGGGTTCGACGATCGCGTAGTCGTCATAGACGACCGATGGATCGTATTCGAGCGTCAGCGCCGTCATGCCGGTGAAGTGCACCGCGAGAATGGCAAGGCCGAGAACGACGGCGCCAAAGACGCGGCCGCGAATGCCGCCAATCCGGATACCGGCATAGGCCCCACCGGCACAGAGAACGACACCGAGCGAGATCGACGCCACGACGTAGCCGTAGTCGAGCATCACGCGAAACGGCCCCTGCACCGCCAGCATGCCGACGTAGTGCATAACCGCGATCCCGAGACCGACCACGGCGCCACCCGACAGTGCATTCTTCGGCTTGAGCAGGACGATGAAGCCCGCTGTCGCAGTGGCGACCGCGGCGATCAGCGAGCAGATCGACATGAAGACGTCGTAGCCCAGCGGAATCGCGCTGTGATAGGCGAGCATCGATATGAAGTGCACGCCCCACATGCCGGAGCCGAGCACGATACCGGCCGCGAGCGTCCACAAGCTGCGAACGCGCCCCTCATTGAGGTGGGCACGCAGCACCAGGTTCACCGCCGTATAGGCAGCGAACATGCACAACAGCGCGGCCAGAAAGACTAGCCGGATGTCGTGCTGTTGGGTGAGAACACCGAGGACATTCAGCATGACAGTCGGAACTATGCAGAAGGCAGCGTAAACCCGTGGTGAATAGCCAATGCGGCAGTTGAGCATTCCGTTGCGGCATGCCGATGGTCTTGGTGAACAGAAGGTAAAGGCCCCCTTCTTCCACTTGCGCGCAGCGCGCACTAGGTTGCCCGACAGCAGTCTTATGGGGGCAACATGATCCCGTTCACCGGCAACACACTCGACCGCGCCAGCGAAAAGCGCACCGATGCGGAATGGATCGAGGCCAAGCGGCGCGATCCCAAGTCGCTGGTGTGGCCGTTCTGGCGGCTGCAGCCATTCCTGTTTGGGCCCGAGAAGGGGACCGATGGGGTCGAGGCGGGATTGCTGCGGCCGGGTCTGGCCGAGAGCCTGATGGCGCCGGATGCGCCGTGGATTTTCCTCGGCCTTGAGGGCGATACCGCGCTGTTCGCGATTGACATCTCGGCGGCGCGCGATCCGGCCGGCGAAGGGCCGTTGGCGGGGCTCGGCCACTTCCGCGACGCGCGGCTGGCGGCGGGTGCGATCGCGCTGAAGGACGTGGCGATCATGGGTCAGGCCAAGGCGCTGATCGACTGGCACCAGCGGCACGGCTTCTGCCCGCGCTGCGGCTCGGCCACCACGATGCGCGATGCCGGCTATCGCCGGTTCTGCGACAACTGCGAGTCGGAGCATTTCCCGCGCACCGATCCGGTGGTGATCATGCTGGCGACCCATGACGGGGCATGCCTGGTCGGGCGTAACGCGCGCTTTCCGGGTGCGATGTTCTCCGCCCTCGCCGGGTTCGTGGAGCCGGGCGAGACCATCGAGGAAGCGGTGCGCCGCGAGTTGATGGAAGAAGTGAATGTGAAAGTCGGCAAGGTCACGTACCTGTCCACCCAGCCGTGGCCGTTCCCGTCGTCGCTGATGATCGGGTGTCTGGCAGAAGCCGAAAGCCGCGACTTCAAGTGCGACGACAACGAGATCGCGGAAGCGAAATGGCTGGATCGCGAGACGGCGAAGAAGCTGATCGCGGGTGAGCGGGTCGAAGGCGTGTTCGTGCCGCCGGCCATCGCCATCGCGCATCA
>DATAHD010000250.1:0-13978 GCA_036263395.1 Rhizomicrobium sp.
CACCGGCGTCGAGACGCTCGACTTCGCCAAGGCGCTGATCGACGAAGGCTACCATCCGATGACGATGTATTTCCCGCTCGTCGTCCACGGCGCGATGCTGGTCGAACCGACAGAGTCCGAGTCCAAGGAGTCGCTCGACCGGTTCATCCACGTCCTGCGGGCGATGGCGCTCGAGGCCAAGGCCGGAAAGAAGGAGCGCTTCGAAGGTGCTCCGCACCTCGCCCCGCGCCGCCGCCTCGACGAAACGCTCGCCGCCCGCAAGCCGGTGCTGCGGTGGAAGGAGAAGCCACTCCCGCAGGCAGCGGAGTGATGCGCGTGCGTCGCCTTACGCTGGCTTTGCTGGCAGGCATCGTAGTTATGACTTTGCCTGCATCCGTGGGCGCAAAACCGCCATCAAGCTGCGATGCGGTGGACCCCGGCGAACTTTGCGCCGGACCGCTGACGCTGGATTTCGACGGGGACGGAGTGGCTGACAGCGTCACGCTCGTCAGCGCCCATGGTCCGATAGGCATGAGCGCCGGAACGACGATAATTTCCAATCTGTGGGGGCCAAAAGTCAAAGAGGCCAAAGATACGGTTGTCTTCATAAGATTGGGCAAACCCAGTCGAGGCTACCTCCTGATGGATCAGAGCGGGTTCTTCGACACGCCCATCTGGAAGCAGAAGCCCCTGCCATTGGAAGTCGCCAAACGCGGTTCCAAGGCCTTCAAGGAATTCCAGTCGCAAGAGAGGGCGATCAAGAACGACATCCTCGTCCTCGGTACAGAAGCCGGCATCGACATCGCCCTCTATTGGGACGGCAAGACCTTCAAACTCTTCGAACCGAACGAAGAGCCCTAACCTAATACTCAACCGACTGCGGCAGCCCATCCGCGATGTCATAATAATCGCCTTTGCTGCCGACGAAGATATGCTTGCTCATCTTCGTCTCGGTCGGCGTTTCGAACGCGCCCATGCCGACGGCTATGAAGTCATGCCCTTGCGGCTCCCAGAACAGGAACGCGCCGCAGACCGAGCAGAACCCGCGCCGCACCTTTTCCGACGCCTGATACCAGGTGACCTTGTCGCCGCCCTCCAGCGCCAGCGCTGTCCGCTTCACATTCGTCGATGCCCAGTAGTGCCCCGACTGCTTCCGGCACATCGAGCAATGACATGCATCGGGCGCATGCAGTTCGCCCTCGACGGAGAACCGCACTGCGCCGCACAGGCAACCACCGTTATGCGTAGTCATTCTTTCGACCTCTCCAGAACAACGATCATCGGCCCCAACTCCGCGCCCTGGTCTCGCCGCCGCTGCGATGGCACCCATAAACTCGAAATCGCACCGTCGAGATACAGCGCATCAGGACACCCAAGGCCATCGCGAAGAAAGCGTGCCAACCGCCCGAACGAGACCGGCGTGTTGCTGATGACGAACAGCGCCGTGTGTGCATCACGAATACCGACCGCGTTGCGGATGTTCTTCGATGGTCCATCCTTGGTGATCCGCGGATGCAGCTTTCCACTCACCACAAGCATCGGCCCGGATTGTGTCGCCCACTCCGTCCGCCTGTGCGCCGCTGCAAACGCCTCCGTCGTCTCGACGTGAACCGTCCCATTGTGGGCAACCGAGAGCACCCCGTTCGGCTTCAGATAGAAATTCCCGTCCCCGTCACGCGTCTCGATCGGCCGGTGTTGCTTGCCATCCTCAACGAGCAGACCAATCGGCGTGCCGTCTTCTTCATACATCCCGGCATTCATGCCGAACTCGACACGCCGGGCATCGCCGCCCAGCACATGATTGAGCCGTGAGAAGGTGCGCAGCGCTTTCCCGGCCTCGTCTCGCCACGCCAGCCGCAATTCGGAGTGCCGCGTATCGACCAAGCAAACCGTGAAGCTGCTGCCTTCGAACGTCTCCACCGTGCAGGCCGCCGCCGCGCCGGCATGGGACAGCCCAAGCGCCGCCAGAAAGTTCGAGGCAGCGAGCAACGCCCGCCACAGCCGCTTCTTTGCCACCGCCCATCGCATCGCCGCTTGATAGCACGCAAAGAAAAACCCCGCCTCGTACATCCGGAGGCGGGGTTGAAGTTATTGGGTGTACTTAGGAGGAGGCTACGCAAAAACTCTAGGAACAGGTGTGCACCTTCATGCCCGTGGGCACTTTGGTGTCGGCATCGCCGCAAGCCTTGTCGAGCTGGGCTTGGGTGAGGCCGAGGGCGCGGCGCATATCCGTGCCCTTGATGGAGGTGATGGAGAGCGTCGCGCCGGTGAAGTCGGCGCCGTCGACGATCGCGTGGGCGAGGTTGGCGCCCGCCATGTCGGCGCCGCGGAAGCTCGCGCCGGTGAAGTTGGCGTACGACATGCACATCAGCACCAGCTTGGCATTGTCGAACTTCGCGCCTTGAACATTGCCGCTCTTGACGCAGGTGTTGGTGAGATCGGCGCCGGTGAGGACGCAATTCGGGCAATCGTGCTTGCCGCTCTTGATGGAGGCGAGGGCCGTCTGATCGTAAGTGGGCGCAGGCGCGGCGCCGGCCGTGGCGGCCACATCCGTCATCGCCAGGGCGGCGAGCGCGAGGGACAGAAAGGTCAGAAACTTGAACATGGGGCAGATGTTTCGTTTCGGTACGTCTGCCCACTCTGTCGCAATGCCCGTGCCGTTTGCGAAAATCACCGCAAGAACCGGGTCGAGACAGCGTTCCGCTTGCGCCAAATAGAGGGGGCAAACGAACCCAGGAGCCTGCCATGTCCTACCGCTTCACCGGCCTCGAACCCGCCCTGTTTTCCGATCTCTTCGCCCTCAGCGATGCCGAACTGGCGGCACGTGGCATGTCCCGCGTCACCGCCGATGCCAAACCGGGCTTTCCCTGCCGTGTCTCACTTGTGGACGCCGAACCGGGCGAGCAGCTGATCCTGCTCCCGTTCGACCACCAGCCGGCCCATTCGCCCTACAAGGCGTCAGGTCCGATCTTCGTGCGCAAGGACGCCGACGAAGCCGCGGCGATCACCGAAGGGCTGCCGCCTGTGCTCAATGGGCGGCTGCTGTCGCTGCGGGCCTATGACGGACAGGATCTGATTGTCGATGCGGAGGTTGTGCCGGGAACGGATGCGGAATACATCATCGAACGCTTCTTCGCGCGCGACGACGTCAGCTACATCCACATCCACAACGCCAAACGCGGCTGCTACGCCTGCCGCGTCGATCGCGCGTGAGGCTACTGCCTGTGATAGCGGAATTGGTCCCGGATGTGCTCGTTGAAATACGAGCCGGCCGAGTCCGCGTTTAGCAGCGCTTCGTATTCCTCGCGCGGGACGCCTTCATAGACGAAGGTCGTTCCGATTTCGTGGAAGCGGGCGAGGAGCTCATGGCTCCCCTCGCTATACACAAGGGCTTCGAAAGGTGATCCGTCGAGAGTGCTCATGCCCCAATAACGCGAGAGCCCGATTCGCGTTTCCTTCAAAGTTCCAGCGAGTGAAGCCTAAGTCACAATCCACTGGTCTTCGGTAAAGCAAAACACTCCAATTTTACCGATTGGCCAAAGGGTTCCCGGGACGGCCGACTTTTTTGCGAGTCTAAACGTCGCGGTGGCAACGGGCGGCTAATCGGCGGATCTGGGTGGCTGGCACCAGCCTGCTCTGCTCGGCGAACACCAGGGCGACCTCCTCGAACTCGCATTCGAGGCAGCCTTCGTCCTCAAGGCACACCTGGTAAGTCGCGATGTGGTCTCCGGCACCGTCGAACACGTCGACGCTGCGGGTCTCCAGGCGCTTGCGATTGCGCCGCTGCGGCTTGCCGGGGAAGGACAGGACCTTCCCCTCGGGGCGTTCCCACGCCAGCTCATGGTCGTCGAGCTTGCGGGCTAGATTGCTTCTGTCGTCACTCATGGCCTTGGTTCTCGTCCTAAAAGTTACGCGGACGCCGTCCCCTGATCGGCCACACCATTCCTGTTCTGATTCGTTCTTTTTATCAACATAAACCCAACGCGCGGCGCAGCGATTAGCTGCAGCCGCTCGTCGATCCGCACGTGTTGCATTTCATGCAGGTGCCGTTGCGCACAAGGGTGAAGTTACCGCACGAGCCGCAGGCGTCGCCTTCGTAGCCCTTCATCCGGGCTTCGGCCGCACGCTTGGCCTGAACTTCGCGCGCCTTGCCGGCCTTCGTTGCGGCCGTCTCAGCCCGTGCCGTCAGGCTGGCACCGATGGCGTTCACCATCTCGCCGACCGGATTGGCGCCTGCTTCAGCCAGCACTTCGGCGCGGATTTGGCTCAGCGCTTCGGCGACGGGCGACTCATCGTCGTCTTCCTCCATGAACGCTTCCAGCTCTTCCACCGGCGAGTGGTGCTCATGGTGTGCGTGATCGTGGGCGAGATTGCCGTCCACCATCATCGTCGCTACCGCGGCGGAGCCCCGCACCAGCGAAAGCTGGCGCGGATAGTTGCCGCGGACATAGCCGTTGGAGGCGATCTTGCTGACCACCGCCTTCACTTCCTTCTGCTGCGTATCGTCCGGCTGACCTTCCTCGATGCCGCCGCCGAGATCGGAGTCGTTGTGCGGCGTGACATGCGCGAGATCGTTGCGGCCGAGATAGGAGACCGCCAGTTCGCGGAAGATGTAGTCGAGCACGCTCGTCGCGTTCTTGATCGAGTCGTTGCCCATCACGATGCCGGCCGGTTCGAACCGGGTGAAGGTGAAGGCTTCGACGTATTCCTCGAGCGGCACGCCGTACTGCAGGCCGATGGAGATCGCGATGGCGAAGTTGTTCATCAGGCTGCGGAAGGCGGCGCCTTCCTTGTGCATGTCGATGAAGATTTCGCCCAGCTGACCGTTCTCGTATTCGCCGGTGTGGAGATAGACCTTGTGGCCGCCAACGATCGCCTTCTGTGCATAGCCTTTGCGGCGGTGCGGCAGCTTCTCGCGCTCCTGGGCGCGGACGCGTTCCACGATCTTCTCGACGATCCGCTCGGTCACGACCGTCGTGCGCTGCACTTGCGGCTGCGCCACGATCGTCTCTTCGACCTCGTCCTCATCGTCATCGAACGCCAGCACACTGGAGGCCAGGGGCTGCGACAGCTTGGATCCGTCGCGATAGAGCGCGTTGGCTTTCAGCGCGAGCTTCCACGACAGCATGTAGCTCTCGCCGCATTCCTTGACGGTCGCGTTGTTCGGCATGTTGATCGTCTTGGAGATCGCACCGGAGATGAACGGCTGCACCGACGCCATCATGCGGATGTGGCTCTCGACCGACAACGCGCGCTTGCCGATGCGGCCGCACGGATTGGCGCAGTCGAACACCGGCAGGTCGGTCGCCTTCAGATGCGGTGCACCTTCCAGGGTCATAGCACCGCAGACATAGAGGTTCGCCGCTTCCACTTCGGCCTTCGCGAAGCCGAGCGTCTTCAGCATGTCGAAGTCCGGCTCTTCCATCGCCGCAGCATCGATCTTGAGCACTTCAGTGCAGAACTTCTCGCCCAGCGTCCACTTGTTGAACACGAAGCGGATGTCGAACGCGCTCTCGAGCGCACCTTCAACGGCCGAGATCTGCTCGTCACCAAAACCCTTGGCGCGCAGCGCACCGTGGGCGAGGGCATTGGAGCCCTCCAGCGTGCCGTGACCCACCGCATACGCGACGATATCGTCGATCTGCGATTGGTTGTAGCCGAGCGTCGCGAGCGCTTCGGGGACGCAGCGGTTGATGATCTTGAAGTAGCCGCCGCCGGCCAGCTTCTTGAACTTCACCAGCGCGAAGTCCGGCTCGACACCGGTGGTGTCGCAATCCATCACGAGGCCAATCGTGCCGGTCGGCGCGATCACGGTCGCTTGCGCATTGCGGAAGCCGAACTCCTTGCCCATCGCCAGCGCATCGTCCCACGAGCGCTTTGCAGCAGCGGCGAGTTCGCTGTCCTTCACCGCGTCGAGGTCGAGCGGGACGGGCAGGGTGGAGAGCTGCTCGTAACCGGTCTTCTCGCCATGCGCGGCGCGGCGATGGTTGCGCACGACGCGAAGCATCGCTTCGCGGTTCTTTTCGAACTCGGGGAATGCGCCCAACTCGCCCGCCATCTCGGCCGACGTCGCGTAGGAAACGCCCGTCATCACGGCGCTGATCGCACCGGCAATCGCGCGGCCTTCGCGGCTGTCATACGACATGCCGGCTGCCATCAGCAGGCCGCCGATGTTGGCGAAGCCAAGGCCAAGCGTGCGGTAGTCGTAAGAGAGCTGCGCGATTTCCTTCGACGGGAACTGCGCCATCATCACGGACACCTCCAGCACCACGGTCCACAGACGCACCGCATGCTCGAACGCCGGCGTATCGAACGCGCCGTTCGCATGGCGAAACTGCATCAGGTTCAACGAGGCGAGGTTACAGGCCGTATCATCCAGGAACATGTATTCCGAGCACGGATTGGAGCCGCGGATCTCGCCGCCGGCCGGGCAGGTGTGCCAGTCGTTGACGGTCGTGTGGAACTGGATGCCCGGGTCGGCGCAGGCCCACGCCGCATAGGAAATCTTGTCCCACAATTCGCGTGCCGGCATCGTCTTGGTGACGCGCCCGTCGCGGCGTGCGGTCAGCTTCCACTCGTCGTCGTTGGCGACGGCGTTGAGGAACGCGTCGTTCACGCGCACGGAGTTGTTAGAGTTCTGGCCCGAGACCGTCAGATAGGCTTCGCTGTCCCAGTCGGTGTCATAGACGCGGAAGTCGATGTCCTTGAAGCCCTGCTTGGCGAAGCTGATCACCCGCTCGATGTAGTTATCGGGGATCATCGCCTTGCGCGCGGCTTTCACCTCGCGGCGCAGCGCCGGGTTCTTCTTGGCGTCGAAGCAATCGTCGTTCGAGCCTTCGCAGTTCACGCAGGCCTTCAGCACCGCCTTCAGATGCTGCGCGGTTAGCTTCGAACCGGCGACAAGAGCGGCGACCTTCTGCTCTTCGATCACCTTCCAGTCGATGAAGTGCTCGATATCCGGATGATCGGCATCGACGATCACCATCTTTGCGGCGCGGCGTGTTGTGCCGCCTGACTTGATCGCGCCCGCGGCGCGGTCGCCGATCTTCAGGAAGCTCATCAGGCCCGACGACTTGCCGCCGCCCGACAGCTTCTCGTTCTCGCCGCGCAGGGCCGAGAAATTCGTGCCCGTGCCGGAGCCGTATTTGAACAGGCGCGCCTCGCGGGTCCACAGGTCCATGATCCCGCCTTCGTTGACGAGATCGTCCTGGATGCCCTGGATGAAGCAGGCGTGGGGCTGCGGGTGCTCGTAAGACGACGCCGACTTCGTCAGGCGGCCCGTCTTGTGGTCGACGTAGTAGTGACCCTGGCTCGGGCCATCGATGCCATAGGCCCAATGCAGGCCGGTGTTGAACCACTGCGGGGAGTTCGGCGCCGCCTTCTGCGTCGCCAGCATGAAGCACATCTCGTCATAGAAGGCGCGGGCATCGGCTTCGCCGTCGAAATAGCCGCCCTTCCAGCCCCAATAGGCCCAGGTGCCGGCCATGCGGTCGAACACCTGCTTGCAGGAGTTCTCGCCAACAGTCTCGGCGCCGTCGGCTTCCTTGCGCCACAGCCACTCCGGCACGCCCTCTTCGGCAACCGGGCGCAGATTCGTCGGGATGCCCGCCTTGCGGAAATACTTCTGGGCCAGCACATCGCACGCCACCTGGCTCCATTCTTCGGGAACCTCGATGTCGCTCTGGTGGAAGACGATCGAGCCGTCAGGGTTTCGGATCTCGCTGGTCGCGCTGCGGAACGCGATCCCCTCATAGGCGGAACGACCTTCAACCGTGAACTGACGCCGAATGCGCATGCGAGTGGCCCCGAAAGCTAGATGTTGTCTATTTTCTTTCCCCTGCCACCACGGGAGCCACCATTTCGGGGACAGTTTTCCGGTCGCCGGGCCGCTGTTGTGTGTCAGCGTCCTCGGCGGCTACGGGTAGTAGGGTCCGCCAGATTTGGTGTCACGATTGGTGACAGGCCCGAACTATGTGCCATCGGGGGACCGGGTCAAGCGAGAAGTGGTTAACCAAATCTTACCCACTAGATGTTGTGCTTTAATGAACGCGAAAAAGCCCGCAAACAAAGCGAGTCAAGCGGGGCGAAAAAAGATTCTTCTGACATTTGCTTTCGTCCCCGAAAGCCATCGACATCTGTGGAACAGCTGTGGATGAAATGGGGGGTGAGAAACGGCAGCGGGAGAATCCGCCGCCTTGGCGCTGATAGCGCGGCGCTTCTATATTCGCGCGCGATTCCCAAGAGGGCGTGATGGGCTTCCTTCGTGCGATTTTCATCTGGTGGCGCAACGCGACATTCGGAACCTGGGTTACCACCTGGTTCTCCGGCAACGCCGTCGGCACCGACAAATTCGGCAACCGCTACTACCAAACCAAAGACGGCCGCCGTCGCTGGGTGATCTACGCGGGCACCATCGAAGCTTCGCGCGTGCCTGCGGACTGGCACGGCTGGCTGCACCACACCTTCAAAGAACCGCCACCGGATGGCGCGTATAAGACGCGCAGCTGGGAGAAGGACCACATCCCGAACATGACCGGCACACCGGACGCGCTGCGCCCACAGGGCAGCCTCGCGCGCACCGGTCAGCGTCCCGCCGCCACCGGCGATTATCAGGCCTGGAGCCCGGAGTAGGCGATGCAGAACAATCTGGTTGAGACGCTTATCGGCGCCATCGTCGTCGCGGTCGCGGCTGGCTTCCTGTTTTTCGCCTATTCGAGCACGGGCTCGGGCAGCGTGTCTGGCTATGACCTCATGGCGCGTTTCGCGGCTGCTGATGGAATCACCAACGGCACCGACGTCCGTCTCCATGGCATCAAGATCGGCACGGTCTCGTCGTTGGAACTCGATCCCAAGACCTATCAGGCGATCGTCCACGTCTCGATCCGCAACGACATCAAGGTCCCCGACGATTCGACCATCAAGGTAACGTCGTCCGGCATCCTGGGTGGCAACTACGTCTCAATTTCGCCCGGTGGCAGTGAGAAGATGCTGGCCTCAGGTGGCGAGATCCCGAATACCCAGGGCTCCGTCGATCTGTTCGGCCTCATCAGCAAGACGATCAACAAATGACCATCCGCTGGCGGAGTGTGATAGCAGCAGGGTTTCTCGCAGCCGCCGCCATTGGCGCCGCCTATGCGGAAGACTCGGTCAGCATCAACATCGACGACAAACCCGCCAAGCCACAGCCGAAGCCCGCTGCTGTGGTGGCCGACCCGACCGCCGCACCCAAGGCGGCAACGACACCTACCGCTTCAACAAGCAAAGCAGCGAAGCCACCCAAAGACTTCAATCCATTCAAGATTGGCGCACCGCCGCTTCCCGCGCCACTGGTCGCGCCGAAGCCGATCGCGCTGGTTCTGCGTGCCCTCGACAAGATCACCGCGCGCCCGAAAGTGATCGTCGCACCGATCAATCAGCCGGTGCAGTACGCCACGCTCACGATCACCGCGCGCTATTGCTACTCGACACCGCAAAGCGAGACGCCGGAAACCAGTGCGTTCGTGCAGATCGACGACCATCGCCCCGATCAGCCAGCCAAGCGCATCTTCTCCGGCTGGATGTATGCCTCAAGCCCGGGCCTCAATGGCATGCAGCACCCGCTCTATGACGTCTGGGTGATCAGCTGCAACACGGACGCGCCGGGCGGCAACAAGGCCGTTGCTTCGACCGCCGTCGTCAAAGCTAAGTCGCCGGACGCTGGCGCGACCGACGAGAAGGTCGACGTGCCGGAAGAAGCCGACCAGTAAGCTTCACGATCCAGCGCACTATCCAGCAGCTTCAAATAGGCTGAGCGCGGAATCTCGACCGCGCCGAAGGTCTTGAGATGCTGTGTGAGAAACTGCGCATCAAGCAGTTGGAATCCCTGCCGCTTCATATGCGCAACAAGGTGGACGAGCGCGACTTTGCTGGCGTCCCGTTCGCGTGAAAACATGCTCTCGCCGAAGAACGCGCCGCCCAGATTGACGCCGTAGAGACCGCCAACGAGCCGTCCCTCGAGCCAGCACTCGATCGAGTGTGCGTGCCCAAGCTCATGCAGGCCGGTGTAGAGCCGGAAGATCTCCCGGTTCATCCAGGTCTGCTCCCGCCCTTCGGCAGGCGCTGCGCAGCCGCGCATCACCTCCAGGAATGCAGCATCTGTCGTGACAGTGAAGCGGTCGCTGCGCACCGTGCGCGCCAGCCGTTTGGAGACATGGAATCGGTCGAGCGGAATGATGCCGCGCATGTCCGGCGAGACCCAGAACAGACCCGGGTCGTCTCGCCGTTCGGCCATCGGAAACACGCCTTGGGCATAAGCCTCAAGTACGATCTCCGGTGTCAGGTCTGCGCTGCCATGCATGCCGCGAACTTACGGCACCACACGCCCGCCAGCCAGCCGCTCAGCGCTTCTCGACAGCCCAGGCGCCCGGTCCGGCCGCGGCGATGTAGAGGAAGATGAAGCAGAACAGGATCGCTGCCTCACCGCCGTTCACGACCGGCCAGAAGCCTTTTTGCATGGCGTGGCCCAGGAAGTAGCCGACAGCCATCTCGCCGGAGAGCAGGAACGCTGTCAGCCGCGTGAGCACGCCCACGGTGATCAGCGCGCCACCGATCAGCTCCATAGCGCCGGCCACAGTCAGCAGGATGCCGATTCCACCGGGCGGCAGTTCCATGCTGATGGGGAAGTGCAGCAGCTTCACCGCGCCATGCTCAAGGAACAGGAGGCCGGTCATGATGCGGAGCACAGCCAGAAGCTGCGGCTGGTACTTTTCCAGGAATGTGAACTGCATGAGCGTCCCCTCGACGTTATGTCCGCATTAGACCGGCTGGACTGCCAGCGGCGCAAGACTTGACACCGGCGCTTCAGCCGGCGGGCAGGGCACCTGTCGGGGCGTCTTCCTTCAGCCCCACGCCGGTCAGCCGCAACCGTCGCGCCTCGGTCATCAGCCAAGTCAGCCGATGCGCCGCATCTTCGAGCGCCAGCCCATCCGGCCGCACATTCGAAATGCAGTTGCGATCCGCATCCTTCGTGATGCCCGGCTTCGGCGCGAAGGTCAGATAGATGCCAAGACTGTCCGCCGCCGAAAGTCCGGGCCGCTCGCCGATGAGAACCACTGCCATCTCCGCGCCCAGCGCCGCCGCAATGTCGTCGCCGGCAGCCACCCGTCCGTTCGTGACGATGGACACCGGCGCCCATACGATGCCCGGCATTTTGAGCACGATCTGCGCCAGCCGCGCGCCATGCGCATGCACCGCCGTCGCCGACAAGCCATCCGCGATGACCAATGCCGCGTCGAACGTGCCGGGCTTCAGCATCGCGTGGCTCTCACCCGAAAGCGTGCGTCCGAGATCGGGATTGCTGAGATACGCCGCACGATCTCGCGCCGCGGTCAAAAGCCGAACCACGTCGCCGCCAAGCGCATTCGCCACTGCCAACGCGTCGAACGGCGTGTGCACCGCATCACGCGCCCGCGCATGGGCCAGCTGAAACTCCAGCACCCGTGAAGTCGGCAGTCCGTTGCCCACACGCCCCAGCGCCACGCGCGCCGGTGTGAATGCCCGCAACGCATCCCACTCGTCGCGCGCACTCACGCGATCTGCTCCAGCAATCGCGCCGCCGGCGACGACGCTAGCCGTGGCCGCACCGCGCCCTTCGCGTCGAGAATGCCCATGCGCGTCAGCCACGCCTCGAATTCCGGCGCGGGCCGCAGCCCGAGCGCGCCGCGCAGATACAGCGCATCGTGAAACGACGTGCTCTGGTAGGAAAGCATCACGTCATCCGCACCAGGTACGCCCATCACATAGTTCACGCCCGCAACGCCCAGCAGCGTCAGCAGCGTGTCCATATCGTCCTGGTCGGCGTCGGCATGGTTGGTGTAGCAAACGTCCACCCCCATAGGCAGGCCAAGCAGCTTGCCGCAGAAGTGATCTTCCAGCCCTGCGCGGATGATTTCCTTGCCGTTGTAGAGGTATTCCGGCCCGATAAAGCCGACGACGGTGTTCACCAGCAATGGCCGATATTCGCGCGCCACCGCATAGGCGCGGCACTCCATCGTCTGTTGATCGACACCGTGATGCGCATTCGCCGACAGCGCCGCCCCCTGGCCGGTTTCGAAATACATCACGTTGTCGCCCACGCTGCCGCGCTTCAGCGCCAGCGCGGCGTCGTGCGCCTCTTTCAGCAGCGCCAGATCGACGCCAAAGCTCTTGTTCGCCGCCTCACTGCCCGCAATCGACTGAAACACCAGATCGACCGGCGCGCCCGCCTCCACCGCCTGCAAGGTCGTCGTCACATGCGAAAGGATGCAGCTTTGCGTCGGCACGTCCCAGCGCCGCCGCATCTCGTCGATCATCGCGAGCAGGTTCGTCACCGCCGCCACATTGTCGCTCGCGGGATTGATCCCGATCACCGCATCGCCGCTGCCGTAGAGCAGCCCGTCGACAATCGAAGCTGCTATCCCTTTGGCATCGTCGGTCGGATGGTTCGGCTGCAACCGCACCGCCAGCCGCCCCGGCAGCCCGAGCGTGTTGTTGAAGCGCGTTACGACGGTGATCTTCCGCGCCACAGCGATCAGATCCTGATTGCGCATCAGCTTGGACACCGCCGCCGCCATCTCCGGCGTGATCCCGGAGGCCAGCGCCGCCAGCACTTCACCCGTCGCCGCATCCGACAGCAGCCAGTCGCGGAATTCGCCGACTGTCTGCGTCGCAACCGGTGCAAACGCCGCCGCATCGTGGCGATCCACGATCAGCCGCGTGACCTCATCGCTCTCATACGGAACGAGCGCTTCGTTCAGGAACGTCGAAAGCGGCACATCCGCCAGCGCCATCCGCGCCGCTACGCGTTCTTCTTCGGAAGCCGCCGCAACGCCCGCCAGCCGGTCTCCCGACCGCGCCGGCGACGCACGCGCCAGCAGTGTCTTCAGGTCATCGAAGACATACCGCGTCGCGCCGATGGTTTGCACAAAGCCCACACGCCACGCTAATGCGATAATGCGCCGAAGCACAACGACCCGGTCCCCATGAGCGACGTCCCGCCAATCCTCGAACCCGTCACGCACCAGCGCCACTGGCTGGAATACGTCGCGACCGCCACGGCGCTCGTGATTTCTGCCGTGTCGCTCTGGGTCGCCGTCGGCTCGATGGATGCCAACAAGAAGATGGTCGCCGCCGCCTCATGGCCGTTTCTTCAGGTCACCACCAGCGACGCGACAGAGGATGGCAAGAACGAGCTGACATTCGACGTCGGCAACGCCGGCGTCGGCCCGGCTCTGGTCGAATATTTCGAGGTGACGCTGGATGGCAAGCCGATCGCCTCCTCCAAGGAATTGCTGCAACGCTGCTGCGGCTTCGACCCCAGCAAGCCGCGGCCGGTCTTCGTCCATCAACCGAACATCGGCTCATGGACCCAAGGCACCGTGGGCGGCTCCGTCATCCGCGCGGGCGAGAACCGTCGCTTCTTCAGCTATCCGCAGACCCCCGAAAACCTGAAAGCGTGGACCATCCTGCGCGATGCCGTCAGTAGCCGGCGTCTTCTGGCACGCGCCTGCTATTGTTCCGTCTTCGAGGAGTGCTGGCAAGGCGCCTTCATCGGCCTGCATCCCAAGCGAGTCGACCGCTGCATCGCACCGAAGGTGATCTATCAGCAGTAGCGCCGTTAGTGCTTGAGCGAATCCAGATAGTGCTCAAGCCAGTGGATGTTGTAGTCGCCGTTCAAAATGTCCGGCTCCCGCACCAGCTTCTGGAACAGCGGCACCGTCGTCTCGATCCCGCCGACCACCAACTCGTCCAGCGCCCGCCGCAGACGCATCAGCGCCTCGTTGCGGTTCTTGCCGTGCACGATCAGCTTGCCCGTAAGGCTGTCGTAATAGGGCGGGATGCGATACCCGGTGTAGAGCGCGCTGTCGAAGCGCACGCCAAGACCGCCCGGCGCGTGAAACTGCGTGATCGTTCCCGGCGACGGCTGGAAGGTGAATGGGTTCTCCGCATTGATGCGGCACTCGATGGCGTGACCGGAGAACGT
>DATAHD010000251.1:0-8799 GCA_036263395.1 Rhizomicrobium sp.
CGACGGCGCGGCTGCTCGGGGGCAAGTCACGCGAGTGGATTCGCTGGTTCTATGCGGCGGCGTTCTTTCTGATCCTGACGGCGGCGTTGATGGACGGGGCGAGCCTGCTTGTCATCCCGCTGCTCTGCCTCGCGGGCGCACACATGATGTGGCAGGTACGGGCGCTGGATATCGACAAGCCGGACATCTGTCTCAGGGTGTTCCGATCCAATCGCGACACGGGTGCGCTGATCGCGGCCGCGCTGCTTATGGCGACATTGGTGAGCTAGGGGCGTATATTCGGAGCATGGGTATTCAGCGCTTTCAGCCACAGGGTGTTTTCACGGCCGAAGAGATGGCGGCGGTGCGCAAGCGCTCCGACCTCGCCGGGGTGCTGTGCGTCATCCATTGCTGGACCGTGATCTTCGGGATGATGGCACTGTTCGCGCTGTGGCCGAACCCGCTGACGTTCGTCGCGGCGGTGATCGTGATCGGGACGCGGCAGTTGGGGCTCGGCATTCTCAACCACGACGCGGCGCACGGCGTGCTGATGCGGACGCGGGGGCTGAACGAGTTTGTCGGGCAGTGGATCTGTGCCTATCCGGGGCTCGGCAACATGATTGCCTACCGGCACTATCACCTCGAGCATCATCGCAAGACGCAGCAGGCGGACGATCCGGATCTCGTGCTGTCGGCGCCCTTCCCCATCACGCGCACCAGCTATCGCCGCAAGTTCATCCGCGACATAACGGGGCAGACCGGGCTGAAGCTGAAGGCGTCGCAGATCCGGCGCGCGTTTGCCGGCGCAACATTGCGCGAGCGGCTGAACACATTCTGGTACCGGCTGGGACCGCAGACGGTCGTGCAGTTGATCCTGCTTGGCGGGTTCATCGCTGTTGGCAAGTGGTACTACTACCTGATCTTCTGGGTGCTGCCCGATATCACCTGGCAGCAGGTCGTCACGCGCATTCGCAACATCGCGGAACATGCGGTGGTGCCGGACAATGACGACGTGTTCCGCAACGCGCGCACGACCTATGCCGCATGGTGGGAGCGTGCGTTCATCGCGCCGTATTGGGTGAACTATCACGTCGATCACCATCTGCTGTTTTATGTGCCCTGCTACAACCTGCCGAAGCTGCATGCGCTGCTGCTGGCGAAGGGGTTCGGACCGCGGATGGAGATCCAGCCGAACTACGCCACGATCCTGAAGATGGCGATGTCGAAGCCGGAGAAGCCGAAGCCATTGGCGGCGCAACCGGCCTGACGGACATGCGGCTAGGCGAATTCATTTTTGGATTCATGCTGACCGGGTTGGCTGTTTGGCAGCTTAGCGAGGTATACCGCCATGGCCGGATCATGGGACGTGGGAGCGACAGTTATCGCCAAACCGATCCAGTCCCTTTCCGGTTTGGCGTGATCGTTTACTCCACAATGTTGCTTGGTGGCTTTGGATTATTGGAAGCGCGGTCAGACTGTGACAGCGCTTACGGCTCAGCCTGTGCCCTGCACGATCGCGGTGCCTGTCGCCTGATCATAAGCGTTCTTCACCACGGCCCGCAGATAGAATGAGTTCAGCAGGCTGCGCAGCCACGGATCGCTGCCGGCGAAGGTCTGTTTGATCGCGTCGAAGTTCGTTTGTTTGTAAACGTCGCCCAGCTTCACGCCCTTCCTGGCGAGCGGTGTCACCTGAGCGCGGACGCCTTCGAGGGCGGCGATAAGCTCGCCGAGGTAGCTCTTGTCGCTCTGCACATCGCCGTGGCCGGGGATCAGATAGGCGAAGTCGTAGGCTTTCAGTTTGTTCAGCACGCCGATCCATTCCAGCGGGAACGACGCGGCGGCGTAGGGGATCGGGCTGACGACGATGTCGCCGGTGATCAGCACCTTGTCGCTCGGCACCCAGACGACGGCGTCACCATTTGTGTTGGCGAGGCCGAGGAAGCGGACTTCGACCGGCGTCTGTGAATCCGGGATGTCGAATGTGTCGGTGAAGGTTTTCGTCGCGGGATAGGCCTTCATGTCCTTGTAGCCGGCGATAATGCTGTCGCCGACATCGACATATTGCGCCCAGCCGGCGCGCACTTCGGGCGGCAGCTTCTCATCCGCCATCTGCTTCTTGGCGTAGTCGATCTCGCCGGCGTAATCGGCGCTGTAGGTCTTGATGTAGTCCATCGGCTTGGTGGTCATGTTCACGCGGGTCGCCTCGGTCGAGACGATGGTGACGTTCGGCCAGGCCGCGAGGAACGCACCGGCGCCGAGGTTATGGTCGCCGTGATAGTGCGTGTAGATCAGGTATTTCACCGGCTTGTTGGTGAGCGCTTTGATCTGTTCGACGACATGCACACCGGAGGGCGGCGAGCCACCGGCATCGACGACGACGAGACCGTCGGATTGTTCGATGACTTCGACGTTGCCTTCATACGGCGCGTTCTGCGCGATGGGGCGCTGGATCAGATGGACGTGCGGCGAGACCGGCACGGTGATGCGTGCGAAACCGTCGGAGGCGGCGAAGGCTGGTGCGGACGTAATTGCGATGAAGGCAAGCGCGAGAGCAAGGCGCATGTGGTGGATCCGGAGACTGCATCCTGACGCTAACCGGGCGGTGCGCGCGGTAAAGACGCACAGCGGCCACCTAACGGGAAGGTGAAGTCATACGAGGCATGCTACGAGTGCAGACCATGACCGACCCGACCGCCTTCGTTCAGACCAACACCGCCCTGCTCGCGCCGCCGCTGGTGCCGGAGGTGAAGCTGCATCTTGCGACCGAAGTCGTGCCGCTGTGGCGCAAGACGGAGGAAGAGCTGGAGGCGGACGGTGTGCCGCCGCCGTACTGGGCGTTTGCGTGGGCGGGCGGTCAGGCGCTGGCGCGCTATGTTCTGGACAATCCGAACATCGTGTCCGGCAAGCTGGTGCTCGACTTCGGTGCGGGATCGGGGCTCGTCGGGATCGCGGCGATGAAGGCGGGTGCGGAACGGGTGCAGGCCGCGGACATCGATCCGTTTGCGATTGCGGCGATCAAGCTAAATGCGCTGGCGAACAGCGCGCTGATCGCGACGGCGGATCACGACCTGATCGGGGCAGAAGGCAAGTGGCGCGTCATCCTGGTCGGCGACATGTGTTACGAGCGGCCGCTGGCGGAGCGTCTTCTGGCGTGGCTCACCGAGCGCGCGCAGAGCGGGACGATGGTCTTGCTCGGCGATCCGGGGCGTTCGTATTTCCCCAAGGGCGGCGTGACGAAGCTGGCGACCTATCACGTGCAGACGACGCGCGATCTTGAGGACCGCGAGATCCGCGAGACGAGTGTCTATCGTCTGACGGTGTGAGGCCGTGCTAGCCTCCCTCGAAACGGGGAGAGAGACGATGATCCGCAAATTGATGATGGGCGCGACGGTTGCCGCCGTGTTGTTCGGCAGTGGCGTGGCCTATGCCGATCCGGCAGCGGCGGTGGCTGATGCGAGCCGGCCGGACGCCGACAAGGATCGCGATGCGGCGCGCAAGCCGGCGGAGATGCTGACCTTCTCGCACATCAAGGACGGCGACACGGTGCTGGAGCTGTTGCCGGGCGGCGGCTACTTCACGCGCCTGCTGAGCAAGGACGTCGGGCCAAGCGGGCATCTTTATGCAGCTGTGCCGGATGCGATGTCGCGCGATGCCTCACCGGCGGCTACGCTGATCGCGAAGGAGCCGGGCTACGGCAACATCACGGTCATTCCGATCCAGCCGCTGCCCGATCTGCCGCCGCTGGATGCGATCTGGACGTCGCAGAATTATCACGACCTGCACCTGAGCCGCGTGCATGCCGACATGGCGTCGGTCGATAAGGGCTTCTATGCGGCGCTGAAGCCGGGCGGTGTGGTTATCATTATTGACCATGCGGCGATCGCCGGGGCGCCGGTGGCGGAGACGGCGGACAATCTGCACCGCATCGATCCGGCGGTGGTGAAGGCGGAGATGACGGCCGCGGGCTTTATCCTGGACGGTGAGAGCGACGCGTTGTGGAATCCGAACGATCCGCACACGGATAATGTATTCGCGCCGACAATTCGCGGCAAAACCGATCAATTCGCGCTGCGTTTCAAGAAACCGAAATAGTACGGACACAAAGCCTCTCTAAGGTGATGATGCCTCGCGGGTTCCGTTAGCCCGCGAGCGCATAAGTGCTTGCAATCGCCACATAATTCCGCCCAAACTTCCGGCCAGGGGAACGGGGGTTCTGCCTTGAAACGCAATGGCGACCCCATGTCCGCTTTGGCCCGATTGGTTCGATTTACCGCCCCGCCCGACGCAAAGTCGGCGGATCTGGCGCGGTCGGAACTCAGCCATGGCATGACCATCAGCGGGACGCTCGATTGCGAGGGCGTGCTGCATGTGCATGGCCGGGTGTTCGGCCGCATCAACACCGATCGCGTGGTGATCGAGCCCGACGGTTTCGTCGAAGGCGACATCGTTGCGCGCGAGGCGACCATCGGCGGACGGCTACTCGGGCGCGTGTTCGCGCATACAGTTTCGGTCGATGAGACCGCCGACATCAACGGACGCATTTTCCATCACGTCGTGACCGTCGCCAAAGGCGCCAAGTTCGAAGGCCGCATGCCGTGGCGGCCGCTGAATTTCTTCGAAACTCTCGATCAACTCCCGGAGGTGCAAGCATGAGCGTGTTCAATCGTAACGACAAACCCGATACCAGTGTTTCCAATACACCGGCGACACCAGCCGGCGCGCCGACGCCCGAGCCGGTGAAGGCGGAGGTGAAACCGCAGGCCATCGCGCAGCCGATCAGCAGCGTGTCGCCGAGTGCGGTGTCGCGCTCACAGGGCGTGTCAGTGATCAGCAAGGCGCTGAAGATCACCGGGCAGCTGGAAAGCACCGAGGACATTCAGGTCGATGGCGAGATCGACGGCGACGTGCGCGGCGTGACCGTGAAGGTCGGCAACAACGCGAAGGTCAAAGGCACAGTGTTCGCCGATGAGGTCGAACTGTCCGGCACGGTGGACGGCAAGATCGAAGCCAAGAAGGTGGTGCTGACCAGCACGGCGCGGATGACGGGCGACGTGGTGCATCAGGATATCCAGATTTCGTCGGGTGCGTATATCGACGGGCATCTGAAGCCGGAATACGGCAAGACAAGCGCGAAGGTGCGGGCGGCGGAGTAGTTCTGCTCTCCACCAACCAAACTCAAATTTGTCATCCCGGCCGAACGGAGCGAAGCGAAGTGAGAGCCGGGACCCATTTGTGCGCACAGACGGTCTTCGCGAGTAAGCACCGTCTTACTGGATGAATGGGTCCCGGCTCTCCGTTACCCCCGCAACAAGTGCGGGGTCCACTACGGCCGGGATGACAAGCTTTGTTTGTATCAACGCTTGTTCGGGCGCACCGGCGCTGGCGCTGGGCCCGTGTATCGCGCACGCGGGCGAATGAGGGCTTTGCTTCTTAGTTGCTCGATGCCGTGGGCAACCCAGCCGGCGGTGCGGGCGATGGCGAAGAGCGCGATCTCGCTGCCGGCGGGAAAGCCGAGGGTGCGGCTGTGCACGGCGATGGCGTAGTCGATGTTGGGAAGCTCGCCCGTCGCTTCGTGCACCAGCGCGGGGATGGTGACGGCGTAGCGTTCGTCGGCGCCGGACTTCGCCATCATCGCGAGGAGATCGATCGCGCGCGGGTCGCCCTTGCGATAGACCATGTGACCGAAGCCGGGAATGAGTTCGCCGAGCGCGAGGCGTTCGCGGATCAACTCGGCGGGCTCACGCGCGGCGGCGTCGGCGACGAAGCGGGAGGCGAGCGGTCCTGCGCCACCGTGCTTGGGGCCTTTCAAGGTTGCGAGACCGGCGCACACGGCATCGTAGAGACTGACGCCCGTCGAGGCCGCAACACGCGCAGCGAAGGTCGAGGCGTTGAGTTCGTGTTCGGCGAGCAGCACCAGCGCTCGACGGACGAAATCTTCGGCGCGTTTCGGATCGGGCGACCAAGCGCGCGCGATCTGGATATGCAGCGGTGCCGATGACGGTTCGGTGCCGAGGATCGCGGCGGCGGCGAGGCGCATGATGCGCGCGCCGGTTTGGCTGCGACCTTCGCTCGAACGGCTGTAGGCGCGCGGGTCGGCATCGGTGGCAAGCGCGAAGATCGCGGCGGCGCGCGGGATCGGCGCTTCGTCTTTCGCCGCGGCCATCACGGCACGCATCGCGGGCGACAGGATCGGCAGATTGTCGGCGGTGAAGGGATCGGGGCCGGTGATGTCCCACAGCAAGGTCGCGGTCTGCTCGGCAGTGGCACGTTGCGAGAGCGTGACGGCATTCACGCCGCGATAGATCGGGCCGACTTCGGTGATGGTGGAGATCGAGGAGTCAAAAATCGGCGCGTCGGAGGATTTGAGACCGCCCTGCCCCTGGCCATCGAGCATCGGCGCGCGGCGGTTTTTCAGGCTGCGCACATCGTCGGCGCGATAACGGCGGCTGCGGGCGTTGTCGCCGTCCGGCTCCGAACGGATCAGGCCGCGGCTGACATAGGCGTAGAGGGTGGCGGGCGTGACCGAGAGTTCGGTCGCGGCCTCGCCCGCGGAGAGATAAAGCGGTTCCGGCGAATTATTCATATTGATTAGCCTAATCAAGATTGATCGACATGTCGAGCGGGCGCACCTTGTTGCATCGCAGCAGAAGGAAACAGAGCCATGACAGTCCAGACAAAGCCCACCCCGATTGGCCTCGACGGCATTCCGGCCGCCGAAACCGCGCTCAGCCATGTGGAGGGCCAGAAAGGCGAGTTGATCATCGCCGGCGAGCGGGTCGACGACCTTGCCCGCACCACCAGTTTCGAAGGCGTGACGGCGCGCCTGTGGTCGACCGCCACGATGAAGCCGATCACGGAGGCGGAGGTGCGCTCTGCCCTCGGCGAGGCCCGGACGCGGGCGTTTGCCCGGCTGCCGATGCTGTTGCCGGCGACCGAAGGGTTGTCGGTGGTCGATGGGTTTCGTGCAGCGGTCGCGGGGTTACGCGCCGAGCCGGGGCTTTCGCCGGAAGCGGTGATTGTCGGCGCGATGCCGGTGATCGCGGCGGCGTTGGTACGGCGGGCGCGCGGTGAAGAGTTGGTGGCGCCGGATGCGACGCGCGGCCATGCGGCCGATGCGCTGGCGATGCTGCACGGCAAGGCGCCGACGGCGAAGGAAGCGTCCGCGCTCGATGCCTATCTGACAACGGTGAGCGATCACGGGATGAACGCATCGACCTTTGCGGCGCGCGTCATCGCATCGACGCAGGCAGATCTGTTCATGGCGGTGACCGGTGGGTACTGCGCGCTGACAGGACCGCTGCATGGCGGTGCGCCTGAGCCGGTGCTGGAGATGCTGACCGCGATCGGCACGCGCGAGCGGATCAAGCCGTGGATCGACAATGCGCTGGCGCATGGCGAGCGGCTGATGGGCTTTGGCCATCGCGTGTATCGCGTGCGCGATCCGCGCGCCGACGTTCTGAAGGGCGCGCTAGAGCGGTTGTCGCTGAACGAGACCGACCTGCCCTTCGCTGCCGAAGTCGAAGCGTATGCGCGCGAGGCGCTGCGCAAGAAGAACCCGGAGCGGGCGCTCGATACCAATGTGGAGTTCTTCACGGCGATCCTGCTCGACGCGCTGAAGATTCCGCGGCAGGCGTTCACGCCGATGTTCGCGACGGGGCGTTCGGCAGGATGGACGGCGCATGCGCGCGAGCAGCAGCGCACGGGGCGGCTGATCCGGCCGAGTTCTGTTTACATCGGTGAGGTGCCGTGAGGGTCGATGGGCGCTGCCACTGCGGTCGCGTGACGTTCGAGGCCGAGGTCGATCCGGCGACGGCGGGCATCTGTCACTGCACAGATTGTCAGACGTTGTCCGGATCGGCGTATCGCGTGTCAGTGCGCACGCTCGCGGAGGATTTTCGGATTGATGGCGTTGTTTCGACGTATGTGAAGGCGGCGGACAGCGGGAACAAGCGGGCGCATGCGTTCTGCCCGAACTGCGGTACGCCGGTGTACGCCACACAGCCGGAAACGCCGACGTCGTACACGCTGCGCGTTGGGACATTGCGTCAACGCGCCGAGCTTCCACCGCAACGGCAGATCTGGTGCGAGTCCGCGATGCCCTGGTCGAGCGATCTCCGTGGTGTAGCGAAGCTCGATGCGAAGATACTGCAACGATGAGTCACCCTCCAACTCGCTAGGCTCGTGGAGGGTGGTTATCGCTGCAGCACCTTCGCGGGATTGCCGACGACGGTTGCGCCGTCCGGGACATCGCGGATGACGACGGCTCCGGCACCGACGATGGCGCGGGCGCCGATGCGAATGCCTGGGGCGACGGATGCACCGACGCCGATGAAAGCGTCCTCGGCGCAATGAACGCCCCCGGCGAAATGCACGCCCGGTCCGACGTTCACACCGTCAGCGAGGACATTGTCGTGATCGATGGTGCTGCCGGAATTGATGAGGCAGAAGCGTCCGACACGCGCGAGCGGGCCGATTATCGATTGTGCGGCGAGGAATGAGCCTGCACCGACCGTTGCCGTGCTGGAGACAACCGCAGTGGGGTGACGGACGGTTGCGAGGGAGCCACCGGCGTCGAGGACGCGCAGCGAGAGACCACGGCGGAATTCGCCGTTACCCGCGCCGATGATGATGTCGTGCGCCAAGAGGAACGCGCCATCGTCAAGACGCAAAACATCGCCGAGATACGGTGCGCCGGGATCGCGAGTGTTCTCGGCGGCCGAAAGCCATCCCGCAACCGGCGTGCCGGCGGCCAGGCAGGCATCCAGCAATACGAGTGCCTGACCGCCCGTGCCGGCGTTGACGATGACGACAGGTTTCATC
>DATAHD010000252.1:0-3837 GCA_036263395.1 Rhizomicrobium sp.
CCGCGATTTTGTCTTGAAAGGATTACGTTGCGAGAGCACCATTTATCCACAGAGCGGGGACTAACCCGACGGGCGAAGAGCCCGAACCGGTTGCTATCGGATCGTCGAAGCACCGGGGTGGAGGCGACAATGCAGGTCAAACACATTCTTGGAAACAAGGGTCGTGAAGTCGTCACGATCACCAGCGATGCGACCTTGTCGGAAGCGGCGCGCGAACTCACGCGTCACCGCATCGGTGCGCTCATCGTGAAGAATGAAGACGGCTCGATCCTCGGCGTGATCTCGGAGCGCGACATCGTTCGCGCCGTGTCGGAGGCGAGCGTCTTTGCGCTGCCCAAGCCGGTCAGCGCCTACATGACGCGCGCCGTGCAGACGTGCAGCGAAGACGACACCGTCGATACGCTGATGGAAACGATGACGGCCGGCCGCTTCCGCCATGTACCGGTGGTGGCTGAAGACCGTCTCGTCGGCATCGTGTCGATCGGCGACGTCGTGAAGACGCGCGTGGCCGAAACGGTGGAAGAAGCGCACGCCTTGCGCGAATACATCGCCGCCGCGCGTTAACGGAACCACACGGAACTAAAAGCCTCCGAAGATTCCGGCCGCTCACATCGGGCGCGCCGGAACTTCGCGTTAATACGTTCGTTTCTCCTGCGAGCGAAGGGCGCCAAGGAGAAACCATTATGAATACGCGCAAGCATTATCTTGCCACGGCCGCCGTCCTCGCATTGGCGATGTCCGGCACAGCCTTCGCAGCAGAAGTCGGTCCCAACGGTCCGCAGGAATCCACGCCCGCCGAAAAGGCGCAGACGCAAACGCTGAACAGCCAGCAGCAGAACGGCTCGTATGTCGATCCGGCTGTCGCCAACGGCGCCGCCACCGCCGATCAACCCGTCCCGGCCGAAGGCGTTGCTGCCGCGGCGTCGCAGACCTCGTCCGCCGATGCGCAGTATCAGGCGCAGCAGCAGCAGTATCAGGACCAGCAGCAGCAATACGCGATGGACCTCAACACGTATGAACATCAGCGCGCCGCCTATGAATGGCAGCGCCGTCATCCGGCGACCTGGTGGCGCGATCGTTACACGCGCGCCCGCTACATCACGACGTACAGCATCGAACGTCCGGCGCTGATGGATGTCGCCGTCACCGATCGCGGCGGTTATCTCCTCGGCCATGTTGAAGAGATCGAGCGTTTGCCGAGTGGCCACATCAGCCGCATCCGTGTCCGCTTGGCGCCGGCGCGTGTTGCCTGGATCGAAGGCAGCGCCATCCGCTGGTTCCCGGACGATCACCTGCTGATGGTCGACCTCAACGCCCGCGAAATCTGGCAGCGCTCCGCGCCGATCTAAGCGCGCGTTGCCTGCGTGAGTTAGGAAGCCCGGTGCGAAGTGCGCCGGGCTTTCTACTTGGTCCGGCTCCGCGCATAGCGATGCGGCGTGTCGCCCATCTGACTGCGAAACATGGCGACGAACGCACTGGTGCTCGCATAGCCGGCAGCCGCGCCCGCTTCCGTCACCGACGCACCTTGCTCCAGCAGCGTGATCGCCTGCAGCAGTCGCAGGCGTTGCCGCCATTCGACGAACCGCATGCCGGTTTCGTCCCGAAACAGCCGCTGCAACGTCCGCACACTCGCGCCCGCCTGTTTGGCCAGTGCCCCGATGTCGTCCTCGCGCGCCGGATCGGCCTGCAGCAACCGCGCGACGTTCAGCGCCCGTGCATCGCGCGGCATCGGCACGAACAGCGGCAATCCTTCTGCCTGCGCCAGCAGATCGAGAAACACATCCGCCAGCCGCCGCTGCTCGTCTATCTCTTCCCGCAGCATCTGCTGCGCCACGATGTGCAGGATCATCTCGCGCAGCAGCGGCCCGACATCGATCGCATGGCTCGCCGCGGCCAGCCGCCCGCTCCGCTCCACCGGCACATAGATGGTGCGCATCGCCACGCTGCCGCGCATCTCGATGGAATGAACCACCCCCGCTGGCGCCCACAGCGCCCGGGTCGGCGGTACCAGCCACAGCGTATTGCCCGCCAGCACCTGCATCGTCCCGCTCACCGCGTAGATGAGCTGCCCCCAGCTGTGCGAGTGGGGCTCCAGCACATGCCCATTGCTAAAGGTCTGCCCGACCGAGCGGAGCGCGAAACTCGCCATCTGGCGTGTATCCGACAGAAATTGTCGTTCTGCTTATATTCGGCCACGGCGATCCGGCGCAATCTCGCAGCCGAGAGGGAACGCCATGCCCAACAAATTCGCCTTCTTCGCCATCACCTGCGACGACGTCGAGCGCGCCCGCACATTCTATGAGGCAGTGTTCGGCTGGACCTTCGAGGATTGGGGGCCGCCCGATTTCTACATCATCCACGGCGCCGGCATACCCGGTGCGATCCAGAAGCGGCATGAGCCGATCGCGGGCACGCACCCACGCTCCTTCGAGATCAGCATCGGCGTCGATGACGTCGACGCCACGGCCGCGAAGGTGATTGCCGCTGGCGGTGCCATCGTCATGCAGAAGGTGCATCTCGATACGGTCGGCACTCTGATCCACTTCACCGACACCGAAGGCAACCGTGTCGGCGCGATGCAGTACGACGACTGGGACCGCCACATGGCAAACGAAAGGACAAACCCATGAGCAAGTTCACCGTTGGCTACGTCAATATCGGTGTCCGCGATTTCAAAAAGGCGCTGGAATTCTATCGCGATGTGCTCGGACTGCCGCTTCGCTTCGCGGACGAGTCCTTTCACTACGCCAGCTTCGATGGCGGCGCGGTGCCGTTCGCGATCGCCGGCGGTGATGAGGGCAAGGTCGGCGCGCGCGAAGACAAGCACACCGGCATCGGCTTCTGCGTCGATGACGTCGACGCGGCACATCGCGAACTTGCGGCCAAAGGCGTGCGGTTCACGATGCTGCCGTCAAAGCAGCCATGGGGCGGCTATATGGCGCTGTTCGCCGATCCCGATGGCAACATCTTCTATCTCGACACCGTGCCGGCATGAGCATTCTGAACGATCCGAAACTGGAAGCCCTGCTCGATGCACTGCACGCGCAGAGCGAAGGGCAGGGCGAGGCGATCAACACCTACTTTCGCCGCCGCATCCAGGAAGGCACCTTGAGCTGGGACGGCTTCGACGCCGACACCACAAGCTTCTTCCGCGACAAGCTCGTCGCGCTGGAGAAGGACAAAGCGGAGTATTGTTACGCCCTCTGCCGCGCCATCAACGCGAAACGCATCGTCGAATGCGGCACCTCGCACGGTGTTTCGACGATCTATCTTGCCGCCGCGATCAGGGACAACCTCGCCTCAAGTGGCGGAACGGTCGGCAACGGCAAGGTGATCGCGACGGAATGGGAGGCAGAGAAAGCCACCGTCGCCCGCCGCAACTGGGACGCCGCCGGCCTCGCGCAACACATCGACCTGCGCCAGGGCGATCTCGCCGAAACGCTGAAACACATCGACGGCCCAATCGATTTCGTACTGCTCGACATCTGGACCGAAGCCGTGATACCCGCGATCCGCAACATCGCGCCACACCTGCACACCGGCAGCATCATCATCGCCGACAACACGACATCATCGCGCCGCGGCTACAAAGCGTACTTCGACTACATCGCCGATCCCGCGAATGGTTTGCGCACAATGACCTTGCCGTTCGAAGGCGGGCTGGAGATGACGATCAAGCTCTAGACAACAACCTCGGTTGTCATCCCTGTCTAAGAGGGCGCAGGGGTTGCGGTGGTTAGCAATGTCTGCGTCGATGGATAGGCGGACGGAGTGCCGGGTCATCCCTGGTCGTAAGGGACCGTCGGTTCCAGCACGGCATCCGCCCGCCTAACCACG
>DATAHD010000253.1:0-3030 GCA_036263395.1 Rhizomicrobium sp.
GGCGGCCGAATTGAAGAAACGGGTTTAACCGACGTCGTTTCGCCCCAAAAAAGAACGGCGGCCAGAGGCCGCCGGGAAGGTGGACCAATGGAGGAGCGGGCCGGATGGCGTCGCCTTTAGTTGGTCTGGGGTTCCCTTACGTAGTCACTTTGACAGTGGCAACACTCAAACATAACAATCCATTTAAAATTACACTGACCAAAAGAAACGTGCCATTTCAGCAACTTAACTTCACGTCAGAGTTGTTGCCCCAGCGGAAAATTGCCTATTTTGCTTGCACCAGGCCCATCCGGTTTCCGGCCGGATCGGTGAACAGGACGAAGGTGCCGGTCGGGATCGGGATCTTCGGGGTGACGACCTTGCCGCCGCTGGCGGTGATCTTGGCGATCGCGGCATCGAGGTCGGGCACGCCGATGTAGAGGATCTTCTCCGGGGGGTCTTGCCTGAGGGTGCCCTCGAGGTTGGGCGTCTTGACCATGTTCATCGCGTCGATGCCCCAGCCGAAGTTGCTCGCGTAGAAGTCCTTCAGCTTGGCCGCATCGGGACCGGCGATGTCGAAGAACACGATGGGGGCTGGCATGGTCACGGCGGCTCCTTCAGCGAGGGCGGGTGTCGCAAGCAGCATAGTGAGGAGTGTGACGGTGTGTTTGCGCATGGGCTGGTGCCTCGTCTGGGTGGGTTATTTTTAATGCGGAGGACGCAGAGGTTTCGCAGAGGACGCGGGGTTCTTTGTTGGCGGTGGGAGCTTACGCGTTTTTGCGAGTTTTGTTGGCGCTTCGCGCCGCTGCTCATCACAAACAAAACTTGTCATCCCCGGCGAGTGCGCGAGCGGCAGCTCGCGTGCGAGGTCAAGGGGACCCAAAATGATCCGTCTGCTCCGCTGTCGCTGCACGGAGCACTGCTCACCTTCGGGCACCGGCCAAGCGGATTATGTTGGGTCCCCTTCCCTCCCGGCGCTGCGCGCCAGTCGCCGGGGATGACAGCTTGGTTTGTGATGAGCAGCGGCGCGAAACGCCAACAAGGGCTTCAACGCCGCAAATCTCTTACCGACGATAAAGAACCCCGCGTCCTCTGCGAAACCTTCGCGTCCTCCGCGTTAAAAATCTTTCGCTCTACAAATTCGGCGCCGGCACGCCCGCCAGATCGCAGGCGGCGATGACCGTGTTGCGCATCAAGTTCACGATGGTTGTGGCACCCACACCGCCCGGCACCGGTGTGATTGCTCCCGCAACCTGAGCAGCGGCATCGTAGTCGACGTCGCCGACGATCTTGTGTTTGCCGTCGCCGGCGTCGATGCGGTTGATGCCGACGTCGATCACCGTCGCGCCCGGCTTTATCCAATCGCCTTTGACGAAGAACGGCTGGCCGATGGCGGCGACGAGGATGTCGGCATTCCGGCAGACGGCGGGAAGATCGCGCGTCTTCGAGTGCGCCATCGTCACGGTGGCGTTGGCGGCGAGCAGCAGTTGCGCGGCGGGTTTGCCGAACAGCAACGAGCGGCCGATCACCAGCGCGTTCATGCCGGTGATGTCGCCGAGCGTCTGCTTGAGCAGCATCATCATGCCGGCGGGTGTGCAGGAGACGAGGCGGGCGCGGCCGCTCATCAGCAGGCCGGCGTTGATCGGCGTCAGGGCGTCGACATCCTTGCGCGGATCGAGCGCATCGAGCACCGCCTGATCGCGCACCTGTTTCGGCAGAGGCATCTGCACCAGAATGCCGTGTACGTCCTTGTCGTCGTTGAGGGACTTCACCGTCTTCAGCACATCTGCCTCTGGCGCATCTGCGGGCAGCGAGACGTGGAACGATTTGAGGCCAAGCTTCTCGGCCACCTTGCCTTTGTTGCGGACATAGACCTCGCTCGCCGGATCGTTGCCGACGAGGACGGTGGCAAGGCCGGGCACCAGATTGTGTTCGGCTTTCAGGCGCGCGACCTCGGCGGCGATCTTGCTGCGCAGGTCTTCCGAGAAGGCTTTGCCGTCGATGATCGTTGCGGTCATGGGATATCTCCGAGTTTGGCGAGCAGCGCGGCGTTGCCGTCGAGCTCGATGCGTTTGAGGCGGCTGGTCTCACCGGCCGCAATGCTGAGGCGCGATTTCGCGATGCCGAGTGTTTTGGCCAGAAGCACGAGCAGCGCTGCGTTGGCCTTGCCGTCTTCCGGCGGCGCGGAGACGCGGGCGTGCAACACGCGTGCGCCGTCGAGATCGCGCCAGCCGTCAATCGCGTCGCGCCCACCCTTCGGTGTGAGGCGAACGCGAAACTGCAGCATCAGATGTAGCTGTAACGAGAGTACTGAATCACATACGCTACGAAAGACAGAGCAATCAGCACAATGACAGGTGAGATATCTATTCCACCGAATGACGGAACAACTTTGCGAACCTGTCGGAATACAGGTTCGGTTATGGCCATCAAAAATGAAACCACACTGCGCACAAACGGGTGAGAAACATTGATGACACGAAAGGCAATCAGCCAAGACAGAATCACCGCCGCTACGACGATTACCCAGTAGAGATTGACCAAACTCAGGAGTAACCAGGCAATCGGATTCATCATGGAAAGTGCACCTCTTGGCGCCGTGCGCCGCGCTCGTTCGCGGTCCTTATAGGGGGGCGGGTTCCCGCACCGCAAGCCGCGCCGTTGTTGACAGACTGGCGCCGCTGGCGTTGGTAGATCGCACGCGGGTTTTGCCAAGAAGGATGCGCGTTTTGGACACCCTGGAGCAGCGCCAGACATTCGAGCGGACGGTCGCGACCGCCGCCAATCCCCTGCAGATTTACGGGGCTGCGCGCAGCCTGCGCCGGGGCGATTCGAAAGCCCTCACCCCGATTGCCGCAGCGTTCGCGCGGGCCGCGTTCGTCGATCCGTTTGCGGTGGGGCCGGTCTATGACGCGTTCACCGCCGGATATCTGGGCGAGGCGATGCCCGAGGTTACGGCCATGCCGGGTGACGGCTTCGTGCTGCCGCGCGCGTTCTGGGATTATTTCTGGGGTCATCTCGATGCGCAGCGAACGGGCGCGTTCGCACCGG
>DATAHD010000254.1:0-14032 GCA_036263395.1 Rhizomicrobium sp.
TGTTGGAGGTGAGGATCACGATCGGCGGCACCTTGGCCGCGATGGTGCCGATCTCCGGAACGGTGACCTGATACTCGGAGAGAATTTCGAGCAGCAACGCTTCGAACTCTTCGTCCGCCTTGTCGATCTCGTCGACCAGCAACACCGAACCGGTCGTCTGTTCCATCGCGCGCAGGATCGGGCGCGGCTCGAGGAATTCGCGGCTGAAGAACACGTCCTGAAAGTCGCCGAGCTTCTTGAGCGACTGTTCGAGACTGTCCGCCCCTTCGGTCAGCTCGTGAATCTTCTCTTTGAGGATCTGGGTGTAGAGGAGCTGCTTGCCGTACTTCCACTCGTACAGCGCCTTCGTCTCGTCGAGGCCCTCGTAGCATTGCAGCCGCGACAGCGGGAACGAGAGGGAGCGCGCCAGCGATTGTGCGAGGTCCGTCTTGCCGACGCCGGCCGGGCCTTCCACCAGGATCGGCTTGCGCAGATTCACCGCGAGATAGACCGTGGTCGAAATCGCCGGGGTCGAGATGTAACCGACGCTGGCGAGCGCTTGCGTGATGCCGTCGATCGAGGTGAGCGGCTGAGGGATCGGATTGTCCATCCATATCCCTTAGGGGCTGGCCCGCGCTTTCGGCAAGGCCCGCCGCAGCGGAAGCGTGGCGATTGCGCGCCCAGGCGTCGCGCATGGCCTCGAACACCGGAAGCATGGCTTTGGCTCGCGCGTAGGCGGCCTTCGACATCGGGCGGCCGTCGAAACCGAAATGGATGATCCGGGTGCGCACAGAGCAGCGGCCATGCTCGTCCCGGACGTGGACCACATAGCGGGCGGTGTAGCGCGGCAGCCCGAGTTGGCCCTTGAGGACGATGAGTGCCTTCAATTCGACTACCAGCTGGCGAACCTCCCGCAGGAGAGCCTGACGCTCCGCCCGACGGGCCAGCCAGGCAGTCGAATGCAGGCCATGCTTCAGGGCATGACGATTGCCCTTTGGCGCCCCGCCACGCGGCTTCACGTAAGATGGCGCCGCCCGTGGCTTGCTTTGAGCACCATTGATTTTATTGGGAAAACGCCCGGAGGTCGTTCCGCATCGCGTGGGAGGGGGTACCCCCTCCTCTCTCCGTATTGGGCGTTGGAGGGCGAGGCCTCCTGATACTGCAATCACACCTCTCCATTTGTTCACTTCAATAGACCTATACATCAGAATATGGAACGTAATGCAAACAGCTATTTCACCTCGGCAGCGCCACTTGCCGCTTAATATAAACACTGTTTATATCGCGGTCAGGAGCGGTGCCATGACCAAGGTTGTGGGCTGGGCGGAGATTGAGCGGGTTTTGCCGGGGCTCGATCTGCTGGCGGCCATCGAGAGCGGGTTTGTTGCGTATTCGCAGGGGCGCGCGACCGTGCCGCCGGTTGGCGAGCTGCTGTTCGGGCGCGGCGAGGCGCACATCAAGTATGGCTATATCGAGGGCGATGCCACGTTCTGCGTGAAGGTGGCGACGGGATTCTATGACAACCCGGCGGCCGGGCTGCCCTCCTCCAACGGATTGATGCTGCTGTTCGATGCGGCGACCGGTGTGCCGGTGGCGGTGCTGCTGGACGAAGGGCGGCTGACCGATATCCGCACCGCGGTTGCCGGTGCGATTGCCGCAAAGTGGCTGGCGCCGAAGTCCGTCGAAGCGATTGGCGTTATCGGCACCGGTACCCAGGCGCGGCTGCAGGTGCAACAGCTGAAGGTGGTGACCGCTTGCCGCAAGCTCTATGTCTATGGCCGCAAGCGCGAAGCAATCGAGCGCTATTGCTGCGCGATGAAGGATGAGGATTTCGAGATCATCGCCTGCGCCACGCCGGCGCTGGTCGCGGCACGCGCCAATCTGATCGTGACGACGACACCGGCCGATGCGCCGCTGCTGCGGGCCGAGGACATTCGGCCCGGCACACACATCACCGCGGTGGGCGCCGATACGCCCGAGAAGAATGAGATCGATGCGAGCGTGTTCGCCAAGGCGGACCGGATCGTGGCCGACAGCACGGCGCAATGTGCGACGCGCGGCGACGTCCATCACGCGCTGGCGAAGGGCGTGATCGCACAGGACCGGATCGTGGAGCTGGGCGCGATCATCGCCGGCGACGCGGCCGGGCGGCAGAGCGACAACGAGATCACCATCGCGGACCTGACCGGGGTTGCGGTGCAGGACATCACGATTGCGCAGGCGGTTGTGGCCGCGCTTGCGACGGGGCGAAAGGCAGCATGAAAGTCGAGACCTTCCTGTTGGAGCGGCAGCAGTCGCTCTACGAAAACTCTGTGCGCTTCAACCTGACCGAAAGCGGCGTGCACCCTTATGCTTTGAAAGAGGTGCTCACTTCGGAGGAGCAAGAGGAGTTGCTGTCGCTGTCGCTCGGCTATGGCTACACCAACGGCAATCCCGCGCTGCGCCAGGCAATTGCCAACATCTACAAGGACCGCGGCATCGACAATGTGCTGGTGACCAACGGGTCGGCAGAAGCGAACTTTGCGACGATCTGGTCGGTGGTGGAGCCGGGCGACGAGGTTGTCGTCATGCTGCCGAACTACATGCTGGCCTGGGGCGCGCTGAAAGCGTTTGGCGCACAGGTGAAGCCGTTCCATCTGCGCGAAGAGCTGAACTGGGCGCCGGATATGGACGAACTGCGCCGCGCTGTGACGCCCAAAACGAAGATGATCTGCATCTGCAATCCGAACAATCCGACCGGTTCGGTGCTGGATCGCGCCACGATGGATGCGATTGCGGAGATCGCCCGCAGCGTCGGCGCGTACATCCTCGCCGACGAAATCTATCGCGGCTCGGAATTCGACGGCGTCGAATGCCCGAGCTTTGGCGACGTATATGAGAAGGCCATCGTGTGCTCGGGGCTGTCGAAGTCGATGGCCCTGCCCGGCCTGCGCATCGGCTGGATCGTCGGACCGAAGGATCTGGTTGCCGAGGCGTGGCACCGGCACGACTACACGACCATCTGCACCACGATCCCCAGCCAGTATGCGGCGACGAAGGTGCTGGAGCCGGAGCGGCGGCTGAAAATCCTGAACCACGGGCGCGACCTGTTGCGGCGCAATCTCGGTATCTTCAGCGACTGGATCAAACCTTACGACAATGTGTTTCGCTTCATTCCGCCGAAGGCCGGCGGCATGGCGTTTGCGCGCTATTCGATGGCCATCAATTCGCAAAAACTGGTCGATCGGCTGCGCGAAGAGAAGAGCGTGTTCGTCGTTGCCGGTGACTGGTTCGGGATGGACGGCTATCTGCGCTTCGGCATCGGGACCGAGACCAAGGTTCTGTCGGAAGGTTTGAGACTGGCGGTGGAAACGCTGCGGGAGATCGCGTGATGGCTTTGCAGATGATGTATGCCTATCAGGAGTGGCCGTATCGCGAGGTGTTCAAGTTTGCGCGCGAAACCCGCGAGTCCGCGCCGCTGTTCGTGGTGCGCGTGACCGACGGAACGCATTTCGGCCGTGGCGAAGGCGGCATCCAGTCGTTGAAAAACGAAACGCATGAGAGCGTTGCGGCGCAGCTGGAAGACATCAAGGCGCGGCTCGGCGATATCGGCTCGCGCGAAGAGCTGAACCGGGTGATGCCGGCGTGTTCGGCCCGCAACGGGATCGACGCGGCGCTGTGGGATCTGGAGTGCAAGCGTGCGGGCAAATCGATCTGGGAACTGACGGGCGTCACGCAGCCGGAGAAGATCGAGGTCGACATCACCATCGGTATCGCCAGCCTGGAGAAAATGCGCGCCAATGCGAAGGCGGCGGTGGAGCGCGGCTATCGCCTGCTGAAGATCAAGGCCGATGCGGAGAGCGTCATCGAGAAGGTGACGGCGATCGCCGGCGTGGCGCCGGGGATTTCGTTCATCGTCGATGCCAATGAAGCGTGGTCGCTGGAACAGTTGAAGGCGCTGGCGCCGCAGTTGAAGGTCCTGAATGTCGTGCTGATCGAACAGCCGCTGCATCACGAGCGCGATGCGGGGCTCGAGGGTTACGACTGCCCGATCACGCTGTGCGCCGACGAGAGCTGTTTGACGAGCGCCGAGCTGGGCGTGCTGGAAAAGCGCTACGACGCGGTGAACATCAAGCTCGACAAGACGGGTGGGTTGACGGAGGCGCTGGTGCTGGCGCGTGCCGCAAAGGCGCGCGGCATGGGGTTGATGATGGGCTGCAACGGCGGCACGTCGCTGGGTAATGCACCGGCGTATGTGATCGGGAGTCTGTGCGACTGGCGCGACGTCGACAGCCAGGAACTGCTCTCCGAAGACCGCGCGCACGGGATGGTGACGACGCGCGGTGAGTTGTTCACGTTCGGGCCGGCGCTGTGGGGGTAGTTTAAGATCGCGCCGCTCGCACCGTTGCTTCGACCAGCACATCCAGCGTGTCGAACACCGGCGGGATGACGTCGGGCTTCGGGAGCAGCGATAGCTCGGTGCAGGCCACGAGGAAGGCGTAGGCGCCGTCTTCGACGAGGCGCTTGGCGATGGCTTCGTAGGTGCGCTTGTGGCTCGGCGTGATTTGACCGGCCTTCACGGCACGAATGAGGTCGAGCAGGTGAGCCTCGGTTTCCTCGTCGGGGAAAACTGTGGTCAGACCGGCGGTGGCAAAGCGGCGTTCGAACAGGCCGACGAGACGCACGGCGGTCGATGCCAGCATGCCGATGCGCGTGGGCTTCGGATCAAGCGCACTAAGTTTGGCGATGGTGAGATCTACGACGTCGAGCACCGGAATACTCACCGCCTTCGCGATCTCCGGCAGGTAATAGTGCGCGGTGTTACACGGGATCGTGAGGAAATCGGCGCCTGCCGCCTGCAGCTTCCTCGCCATGTCGATCAGAACCGGCGTCGGATCTTCGCCGGTCTTCTCGATCAGCGCTTTGATGCGCGACGGGATCTTCGGGTTGTTGTCGGCGATGACGTGCAGGTGATCGGCATCGTCTTTCGCCGGAACGGCAGCGACGAGGCGGCGCATGAACTCGACCGTTGCTTCCGGTCCCATGCCGCCAATAACGCCAACCGTTTTCTCACTCTTATTCATAAAAGTCGGGGGTCACGAATAGCCGGGCAGACCGAAGGCGTCGGGATAGCCGAAGAGGCCCACCGAGCCGCCGGTGTGCAGGAAGACGACGTTCGAGTCTTTCTCGAAATGGCTCTTCTTCACAAGGTCGATGAGGCCGGCCATGCCTTTACCGGTGTAGACGGGATCGAGCAGAATACCCTCGTGGCTGGCGAGCATCTTCACCGCCTCGACCATGCCTTCGGTCGGAAGGCCGTAGCCCTGCCCTACATAGTCGGAGTTGGCGACGATATCGCCGCGCTTCACCGCGCCGGGCGCACCGATGTGTTTCGCCGTCGCTTCGGCGAGGGCGAAGACGTTGTCTTCCTGCTTTGCTTTCGGCGCGCGGACGGAGATGCCATAGACCGGGATGTTCGCGTTGATCGCGCAGAGACCGGCGACGAGACCAGCCTGCGTGCCGGCGCTGCCGGTGGCCTGCGCGATGTGGTCGATGCGCAGATGCATCTCGTTCGCCTGCGCGACAAGTTCGAGGGCGCAGTTGGCGTAGCCGGTGGCACCGACAGGGTTCGAGCCGCCGCCCGGGATGATGTACGGCTTCTTGCCCTTGTCGCGCAGACCGGCGGCAAGTGCTTCCATCTCCGCATTCATGTCGGCGCCGGTCGCGCGCTTGGAAATCGACGCGCCATGCAGCTGATCGAGCAGCACGTTGCCGGAAAGGGTATAGGCCTTGTCGCTGTAGCCGGTGCGGTCTTCCAGCAAGATGTGGCACGCCATGCCGAGCTTCGCCGCCGCCGCCGCCGTCTGGCGCGCGTGGTTCGACTGTGTCGCGCCCTGCGTGATGATCGTATCGGCGCCAAGCTTCACCGCTTCACCCATCAGGAATTCCAGTTTGCGGGTCTTGTTGCCGCCGCTGGAGAGACCAGTGCAGTCGTCGCGCTTGATCCAGAGATTGACCTTGCCGCCGAGATGCTTCGACAGGTTCGGCATCGGTTCGAGCGGCGTCGGCAGATGCGCGAGGCGGGCGCGGGGGAAGCGGGCGAGATGCATAAGCTACTCCGGGGTTTCAGACCTTGCGGCGGGCGCGAATGACTTCCGTCTTGCCGTCACGCAGCACGACAAGTTCGCGGGCGATGTTGTTGTCATCATACACGACGGCGGTCTCATAGGGACCGTTGCGGTTAAAGAAGCGGCCGTTCTGGTCCATCATGATCTCGCGCGCGCCGCCGCGCATGCCAATAATCTGGCTCATCAGCTTGCCGTTCTCGCCCCAGATTTTCATGCCGGGCGCATCGACGCCGGAGATAAGGTCGTAGTCACCGGCCCAACGCGCGAACTGTTCTTCCGGAATCTTCTGCACGACCTTTTCTTCCAGCATGAAGTCGCGCCAGCCATACATGTCGGCGACGGCGTTGAAGACTTCCCAATAGAAGATGATGCCGCTGTCGGCGCTGGTCATCACCACCGCGCCCTTGCCATCCTCGAGATAGCAGGTGGATTCGCACTGATAACCGTCATTCGAGCCGCCGTGGCCGAAGCGGCGGTTGGGGCCCGTGCCCATGATCTCCCAGCCGAGGCCGAATTCGCCATGCTCGCCCTGGATGGTCATCATCTGCTGCGCCAGCTGCTGATTCAGGATCGCGCCCTTCTTGCCGAAATAGGCATCGCGGCACGCAACCATAAAGCGCGCGTGATCCGCAGGTGTGCAGAAGATTGCACCGGCAGCGACGGCGGGGACGGAGCAGAACTTCTCCGGCAGTTTCGCGCCGCCTTCATGCCCGGTGGCGGTGGTGTTGTGGAAGCGCTGTGGCAGCGGCACTTCAAACGTGGAGTGCTTCATGCCGAGCGGTTCGAAGATGTTCTCCGACGCGAGCTGATGGAAGCGCTTCCCGGTGGCGTCTTCCAGCATTTGTTCGACAATCGTTGTGCCGCCGCCGGAATACCGCGTGGTACCGCCCGGCACCTTGTCCACGAAGACGCCCTTGGTGGTGCCATTCATGAACTGAACAGGACCTTTGAGGATGTCGAGCGCGGTCGGCATCGGCTTATCGTGCGGATAGCGGCCGAAGCCGTGGATGGTGGTGCCGGCCTTGTGGCTGAGCAGCCAGCGCAGCGTCACCGGCTCCTGCTTCGTGAACTCGTTTTCCGGCACCTGCCACGACTTCAGATAGCGGTTCACATTGGCGTCGAGGTTCCACACGCCGCGCTCCACCAGCTGCAGCGCCAGCATCGCGGTGTAGGTTTTGCTGATTGAGGCGCCGGAGAACATCGTGTTCTCGTCGATCTTGCGGTCACCGTTTTCTTCATAATCGCCATAGCCCGCGGCCCAGGCGAGTTCTCCGCCGTCGATCACCGCAACACCGACCGCCGGACAGGCGTAGTGGGCGCGGCGTTCGTCCATCGTGTAACGCAGGTTCTCGCCCTTGATGCGGACGATGGGCAGGACGTTGGTGGCAAGGCGCTCGGCAGGCGTCGGCATGATGATCCCCAAAGATGCGCAAAACGCGTTGACGGTAAGGCTTAGCGCGAATATAAACAGTGTTTATATAGCTGGCAACAGCACGGGGAGAAAAGCATGTCTCAGGCGACCAAAGAACTGGCCAAATCGGCCGCGGCCTATCCGGACACCAAGTCGAAATCGGCGGCACTGTACGAACGCGCGGTGCGGGTGTCGCCGGGTGGCAATTCGCGGACCACGGTCTACTTCCCGCCCTACCCCGTCTATGCCGCGAAGGCGCTGGGCAGCCGGGTGTGGGACGTCGATGGTGTCGAGCGGCTGGACTTCATCAACAACTATTCGTCGCTGATTCACGGGCACAATCATCCGAAGATTGTCGAGGCGATCATCGCGCAGGCGCAGCGCCTGCTCTCCATCTCGCTGCCGACGGAAGAAGAAGTGCAGCTGGCAGAGATCGTGACCGCACGCTTGCCGGGTGTGGAGCAGATCCGCTTCTGCAACTCCGGCACCGAAGGCGTGATGATGGCGCTGAAGGCGGCGCGCGCTTACACGGGACGTTCCAAGATCGCGAAGGTTGAAGGCGCGTATCACGGCAGCGGCGACACCGCGTCGGTGAGCGTGAATCCGTCGCCCGACAAGTGGGGCGATCCGACGGAGCCGGCGAGCGTGATTGGCGGCGGTTCCGGCCAGGGCGCGGGCGTGGATGTCGTCATCCTGCCGATGAACGACGTCGAGAACGGCCGCAAGATCATCCGCAAGCATGCGAGCGAGCTGGCCGGTGTGATCATCGATCCGCTGGTGAAGAACCTCGGCTATGTGCCGGCAAGCGCGGCGTTCGTGAAGATGCTGCGCGAGGAGTGCCACGCGGCCGGTGCGATGCTGATTTTCGACGAGGTGTATTCGATGCGCCTTGGCTTCAACGGCGCGCAGGGTGCGCTGGGCGTGAACCCCGACCTGACCGCGATGGGCAAGATTATCGGCGGCGGCCTGCCGGTCGGTGCGGTCGGCGGCCGGGCCGACATTATGACGACGGTGTTCGATCCCCGCGCCCACGCGAAAGTCAGCCATGGCGGCACGTTCAACGCCAATCCGATGACGATGGCGGCGGGTGTGGCGGCAATGAAGCTGTTCGACAAGCCGGCGTTCGACCGCCTAACAGCACTGGGCGATCGGCTGCGCGCCGGTCTGCGCGAAGCGATCAAGATCGCCAAGGTGCCGGGCAATGTCGGCGGTGCGACCTCGATGGTGTCACTGTTCCATGTCGATGCCAATCCGGGCACCTACCGCGATGTGGTGCAGTCGCGCCGCAGCAATGCGCAGGCGGGTGTACGGGCGGAAAAGTTCTTCCAGTATATGCTGAACCACGGCGTGCTGATGGGCGCGCCGGGCTTCTTTGTGCTCTCCACCGCGATCACCGAGGACGAAGTCGATCATGTGATCGAAACGTCCCTCGCCGCGCTCAAGACGATGGAATAGGACCGACACACCATGAACGAGTCGCATCGGCGGACGCCTTCCGGAAAAATTCGGGCGCGCGGCGCCGGTGTGCCGTTCTTCGGGACACCCGGGCCGAACAACGCGATCACCGATGTCGGCAATGTAGAGGTCGGGTACTGCACGTTGATCGAGGGCGAAGGCCCGCTGGTCGTCGGCAAAGGCCCGATCCGCACCGGCGTGACGGCGATCTTTCCGCATGGCCGCGCGGTGGCAGGCGGCGCCTGTTACGCCGGCTATTTCAGCATGAGCGGCAATGGCGAGATGTCGGGCAGCGCATTCATCGAGGAGCGCGGACGCTTCGACGGACCGATCACCCTGACCAACACGCATTCCTGCGGCCTGGCGCGCGACGTGACGGCGAAGTGGCTGTTCGAAACGCTGAAGCCGGATGAGAAGACGGACCAGAACTTCTGGCTGCCGGTGTCGGCGGAGACGTTCGACGGCTTCCTGAGCGACGTGAACGGCCACCACGTGAAGGCTGAGCATGTCGTGCAGGCGTTCGAGGACGCGCACAGCGGCCCGATCGAGGAAGGCAGTGTCGGCGGCGGCACCGGCATGCGTTGTTACGAGTTCAAAGGCGGCTCCGGCACCGCCTCGCGCGTGGTGGAGTTTGCCGGCAAACAGTTCACCGTCGGTGCCTTCGTGCAGTCGAACTTCGGCAAGCGGCACCTGATGACCATCGCGGGCATCCCGATCGGGCGCGATCTTCCGGTGGGTGCGGAGGAGAGCGACGGCGAACTCGGCTCGATCATCGGCATTGTGGCGACGGATGCGCCGATGATGCCGCATCAACTGAAGCGCGTGGCGCGGCGTGCCAGCTACGGCATCGCGCGGAGCGGCGGCATCGCCTCGAACGAGTCCGGTGACCTGTTCCTTGCCTTCTCCACCGCCAACCGCGCCGTGGTGGAAACCCACGACGGCGTGCTGACGGCCGAATATGTCGGCGAGGCGGCGATGAGCCGGTTCTATGAAGCGACTATCGAAGCGATGGACGAAGCGATCATGAACTCGATCTTCGTGAATACAACGATGATCGGCCGCGACGGCCACCGCTCCCCCGGCCTGCCGGTGGCACGCATCCAGGACATCCTGCGCAAGTACAACCGGCTGAACGAGGTTTAATACTTCGCACCGCATTAGCTCGAAAACAAAATCGCCGGCTCGATCACTCGAGCCGGCGATTTGCTTTCTGGATCGGCGATGCGATCAGGGCTTCGCCGGTGTCGCCGGTGCAGCCTTCGGATGCGCCGCGTCCCAGGCCTTGTGCGATTCAGAGAGCACGTAGGCGCGGATTTCCATCACGTCCTGTTTGGAGAGGATGTCCTTGAAGGAGGCCATGCCGCCATCCTGCAAAGCACCTTCCAGCACGATGTCTTCGTACTGGCCCCAGATCTCGTTCGGCACCAGACGCAGGTCCGGTGTCTCGCCACCGGATTCCGCGAAGAAGCCGTGGCAGACGAGGCAGGTGTTGTGGAATTTGTTGAAGCCGGCATCCACCATCTTGAGATCGGCCGGTGTCATCGCCGGCGGCTCGGTCGGCGGGCTGCCTTCGGCTTCCAGCGGCTTCACATCCTTGTAGCCGCCAAGTTTGAAGACGAAGAGGCGGCCCTGATTGGTGTGGTACTTGTTGAGCGCGGCCTTCGGATCCTTGGCCGACGACATGCCGCCTGCGCCGCCCCAACCGGCGAGGAGCGCAACGTACTGCTCCCCATCGATCATGTAGGTCATCGCGGGAGCGAGGACGCCGGTCTTCAGGTCGATTGACCACAGCTCTTTACCTGCTTTCGCATCGTAGGCGCGGAAGCTGCCGTCTGCGTCGCCGCCGAAGAGCAGACCACCGCCGGTGGAAAGCAGACCGCTGTTCCACGAGCCGGTCATCGTGACCTGCCACGCTTCCTTCTGCGTGACCGGATTCCACGCCTTGATGAAGCCGAGCGACGGCGGCGGCGGGTGACCTGCCGCGATGCTGTCCGCGACGGCCTTGCCGACCGCGCCAAAGTCGATGCCGAGGTTCCAGGCGTGTGGATGGTAGTCCAGCGTGGTCGAGCCAATGAAGGGCTGCGCTGCATCCATCGCCGGGATGTAGGCGAGGCCCGTCTGCGGATCGAAGGTCATCGGCTGCCAGTTGTGCGCGCCGGTGGCCGCCGGGAAGACGACGGTCAGCTTGTCCTTATAACGGGCAGCAGGATCTTCGATCGGCTTGCCCGTCTTCATGTCGATGCCCTTGGCCCAGTTCACGACGCCGAACTTCTCGGCGCTGATGAGCTTTCCGGTCACACGATCGAGGACATAGAAGAAGCCGTTCTTCGGTGCATGCAGCAGCACCTTGCGCGGCTGACCGCCAATCGTGAGGTCCGCGAGCACGACGTCGGCGGTGGAGTCGAAGTCCCACGTATCGCCGGGTGTCGTCTGATAAGCCCAGGCGAACTCACCCGTCTTCGCGTGCAGGGCCACGACCGACGACAGGTAGAGATTGTCGCCGCCCTTCGGCGAACGCAGATCGCGGTTCCACGGATTGCCGTTGCCAGTGCCGAAATAGATGAGATCGGTTTCCGGATCGTAGGCCTGCGAATTCCACGGGGCGCCGCCGCCGCCGATGTCCCAGAACTTGTACTTGCCGGTGGTGTCCCAGGTCTTGAGCGCGGCATCGAGCGCCTTGTTCTCCTGCGGCTTGGACGGATCGCCCGGCACGACATGGAAGCGCCAGATCAGCTTGCCGGTGTCGGCGTCGTAGCCGGAGAGATAGCCGCGGCTGTCATACTCCGCACCGCCGTTGCCGATGGTGACGATGCCGTTCGACACGACGCGCGGGGCGCCGGTGATGGTGTAGGTGTGCTTGTGGTTCTCGACCGTGTCGACGCTCCACAGCACCTTGCCGGTTTTGGCGTCGAGCTTGATCAGACGCGCATCGAGCGTGCCGAGGAAGAGCGCGCCCTTCCACACCGCAACGCCGCGATTGACGACGTCGCAGCAGGCCCAGCGGCCCTGTGCGCCCGGCACTTGCGGATCGTAGGACCAGACTTCCTTGCCGGTCTTCGCATCGAGCGCGACGACCTTCGACCAGGAGAGCGTGATGTACATCATGCCGTCGACGACGATGGGCGTCGCTTCGAGGCCGCGCACACTGTAGGTGCGATACTCCCATGCGACGCCGAGGTCTTTAACGTTCGACGTGTTGATCTTGTCGAGCGGCGAGAAGCGCTGCTCCGAATAGGTGCGGCCGGGGGCGATCCAGTCGCCGGGGGTGGCATCGGCGTTCTTGATGCGCTCGCCATCGACACTGGCGCCCGGCTGACCGGGGACCATGGCGCCCTGCGTGGGGCCGGCCGGCACAGCGCCCGGGCCTTTGTGCGCGATGGTCGCGTAGCCGGGAATGACAAGTAGAATGACGGCAAGAAGTACGGCCTCGATATGGCCGATCAGCTTCGGATTCATGGGCGCCCCTAGTGAGTGAACCGCGTTTGCGCGGCTTCGTCTTGGAATCGAGGTTACGGGCAAAAGCCGTGGGCCGCCAAGGGGCATAAGGCGGATTACGTAACGGAAAACTCGCGGCGATGGTGGGCGCGCCAGATACAAAGAGGCCGCCGATCACTGTGATCGACGGCCCAAGTCGTTGAGTCGGGAGACTTGATGCTTTCTTCTGTTATTCGGTTCAGTTGGTCGTGCCTGGGTTGCCGACCGGACCCTGGTTCCAGCAATTCGGATCGCCGGTTGCGCCCTTGGTGAGGCCGGTGTCGCTCGCCATCGCGTTGGCGCCGCTGTTGGTCACCGGATCGGCCGCACTGCTCTGCTGCGTGGCGGTCGGTTGCCCCGCCATGTTCGGCGTACATTCAGGCTTAGGCGTTGATGGACTGCTGGCCGGCATCATGTTGGTGCGCTTGCGCGGTGCTGCCTGGGTCGATGTCGATGAGGATTTATTGGTTGTCGCGTTCGCCGATGCTGCAGCTGGTGGTGCGGCTGCGGTCTGATCAGAAGATGCCGATTGATCGACCTTGTTCGGCGTCGCACCATAGCTTTCCGGCGTGACCGCAGACCCTGCGTAGGCGGATGCGCTTATCGCCATCAACGCCGCGGATGCGAGCAAAGAAAGTTTCCTCATTTATCGTTTCCTCTTATTACGAACCTGCAAATTGGAAACGCTCCGACCTGAACAACCGTTCATCGGGTTCCGTGAGTTTCGTTCATCTAAAATATTGCTGCTCCAGCTTGCTTTTCATGAGCGGGATCGCGAGCGACTTCTGCACGTCGATGTGGCTTGCCAATTCATTGGGCAGAATATCCGTCGTCCATACGAAGCGCGTGCGATCCGGCGCGAGTTCGATGAGATCGACCGATGCGTTGTGATGGGTCGGGCGGCCTTCCTTGATCGCGTAGACGACGCGATGCAGGTCTGCATCCATCGACACGAGCGTTTCGCGTGCGACGGAGCCGTTGGAGAACGTGATGATGCGCGTGTCGCCCTCGGGTTCGGATGTCATGACGAAGCCGGGTGCGACGCGGGTGTCGACATTGTGGAAGTCGGCAAGTGCGTCCCACACCTTTGCGATGGGGGCGTCGAGATCGACGATTTTTCGGATGGTGGCCATGATGTCTCTCCTCGTTGGATGAGACGGATATGGCATCGACGGAGCACCTTCGCTGGCCGGTTTCGGACATGGTCGACCAGGGCCGATTATGGCCAGCGCGCCCTTGCTGCGTGCGTCAGCGCAGCACGCGGTGCGAGGTGATGCGGGCGCCGTAAGGCTCTATGCTGCCCGCGCATGACTTTACCGGCCGAACAGTTGAATGCCGCGTTGGCGCAGACCGCGCGCGCCATCGAGCGCGATGCGCCTGGGGCGATCCGCATGGCGCGTGAGATTCTGGCGGCGGCGCCAGGGCATCCGAGGGCGCGGCTTTATCTTGGCGCAGCGCTGCGCCGGAATGGCGAGGCGGCAGAGGCAGAGGCGGTGCTTGGGCCGCTGGCGCAAGAGCAGCCTGACCTTGCGCTGGTGTGGTTCGAGCTGGGGCTGCTGCGAGGATCACGGGGTGAGACGGCGGCGGCGATTGCGGCGCTGACGCG
>DATAHD010000255.1:0-4996 GCA_036263395.1 Rhizomicrobium sp.
CTGGGCATTTCCGATCCCTACGCCGGGCAGGCATAATCCCCACTCCGATGCCCGATTCCGCCCCGCCATCCCCACCAAACGACCAGCCATCGCTCCTCAAGCGGCTGACCCTGCTCATGCGCGGCGGGCTTAACGCCTCGATCCGCGAAAGCATTGAAGAGGCGATTGTCGAGAGCGAGCGCGAGGCGCCGGAACTCTCCGATCAGGAGCGCAAGCTTCTCGCCAATCTGCTCAATGTCGGCAGCCTGCGCGTCAGCGACGTGATGGTGCCGCGCGCCGATATCATCGCGGTGGAGGAAGCAACGCCGCTGACCGAACTCGTCGCCAAGTTCAGCGATGCGCAGCATTCGCGCCTGCCGGTCTATCGCGAGACGCTCGACGATCCGCTCGGCTTCATCCACGTGAAGGATGTCTTCGGCCTGCTCGAAACCCTGCCCAGCGGCACCTTGCGCTGGAAAGACACGGCCACCGCCAAGCTCCGCCGCTCCGTGCTGTTCGTACCGCCATCGATGCCGGCGCTCGACCTGCTGCGCCGGATGCAGAGCCAGCACATCCATCTCGCGCTGGTGATCGACGAATACGGCGGCACCGACGGCCTCGTCTCCATCGAAGACATCATGGAAGAAATCGTGGGCGACATCGCCGATGAGCACGACGATGCCGAAGTGCAGCTGAAAGCCCTCGACGACGGCAGCTACGTTGCCGACGCCCGCACCGAACTCGAAGACTTCCAGAACCAGACCGGCATCGATTTCGAACCCGACGATGCGGAAGACGAAGAGTTCGACACCCTCGGCGGCCTCGTCGTCTCGATGCTTGGCCGCGTGCCGCAGCGTGGTGAGATCGTCAGCCATCCGAAAGGCTACGAGTTCGAAGTGCTGGACGCCGATCCGCGCCGTGTGCGCCGCCTGCGCATCCGTCCGCTCACGCCGCCGGCCGATCCCGCCACGACCGTCGCAGAATACTGACCGGCATGGGCGCATCGCTCGCAGCCGCCGCCGATGCCACCGCACGCTTCGTGCGCACGCTCACCGGCTGGCGGCAACTCGGCTTCGCGGTCCTCATCGGCGCTTTCTCCGCCCTCGGCTTCGTGCCGTTCGAATTCTTCCCTGCGTTGCTTCTCGGCTTCGCGGCGCTGGTGCTGCTGCTCGACGGCGTGCATTTTCAGCCGCGTCCGCTGCTCCGCGCCGCCTTCGTCGGCTTCGCGTTCGGCTTCGGCCAGTTTGCCGCCGGCATGTACTGGGTCGGCTACGCCTTCCTCGTCGATCCCGGCGCGCATCTCTGGCAACTGCCGCTCGGCATCTCCGGTCTGCCCGCGCTGCTCGCGTTCTTCACTGCTGCGGGCTGCGCAGCGGCGGCGTATTTCTGGTGCAACAGCTGGCCGCGCATTCTGGTTCTGACCGCCACCTATGCGTTGGCGGAGTGGCTGCGCGGTCATCTTTTCACTGGCTTTCCGTGGAATCTGCCCGGCTATGGCTGGGCCGCCTTGCCGTCGGTGCTGCAGTCGACCGCGTGGTTCGGCGTCTATGGCCTCACCTTGCTCACCGTGCTGTTCGGCGCCTCGCTCGCGGTGTTGCTCGATCCTGCCCGCAATCGCGAATGGCTTTTGCCGGTCTCGCTCACTGCGCTCTTCGTCGTCATCGCCTCCGTCGGTTCGTTGCGCGAGACCTTCACCCCGACCACGTTCGTCCCAAAGGTCGTGCTGCGCATCGTGCAGCCCAATATTCCGCAGGCCGAGAAATACCTGCCGCAATATGTCGACCGGAACTGGAATCGCCTGCTCGATCTCAGCCGCGTCCAGAACGGCGTGACCCCGACGCACATCATCTGGCCCGAATCCGCGCCGCCCTTCCTGCTGCAACGCTCCGCTGTCTCGCTCGACGAGATCTCGCTGCTCACCGCCCAAGGCGCCGTGCTGATGACCGGTGCCGTGCGCGCCGATGAACTGCCTGACGGGCATCGCCGCTTCTACAACAGCTTCTTCATCTTCGGCGGCAGCGCTCAGCTGATCGGCGTCTACGACAAGTTCCATCTCGTGCCGTTCGGCGAGTATCTGCCGCTCGAGCCGCTGCTCAGTGCGCTCGGTATCACCAAGCTCGTCGGCATCGGCAGCTTCGCGAGCGGGCAGGGACCGCGCACGTTCCATATTCCAGGTGCGCCGCCGGTTGGTCCGCTCATCTGCTACGAAGCGATCTTCCCCAACGCTGTGGTGTCGGAGCCGCGACCCGCATGGTTGGTTAACGTCAGCGATGACTCATGGTTCGGCCCATGGGCCGGCCCGAAGCAGCATCTGCTGATCGCGCGTGTGCGCGCCATCGAAGAAGGCTTGCCGATCGTGCGTGGCACCAACACCGGAATCTCCGCGGTGATCGATCCGCTCGGCCGCGTCACTGCGAGTCTCGGCCTCGATCATGAAGGTGTGCTGGACGCACGGTTACCGGATGCGATTGCGCCGACGCCTTACGCGCGCTTCGGCGATCTGCTGTTCATTTTGATGCTTGCTACTTGTGCGCTAGTGTATGTCGTCCGCACCCAGAGAAAGTGACGCGGTTCGCGCGTAACAAACACTTCCAATTGCTATCATTAGATGGCTAAGGTCCGGACGGACAAAGAAGATTTCTCCCGGTGCCCAAAAAACAAGCCAGTGAAATAGATGCCCATGTGGGTCAGCGCGTGCGCCTCCGGCGCATGCTGATCGAGATGAGTCAGGAGAAATTGGGCGACCTTCTCGGCCTGACGTTTCAGCAGGTGCAGAAGTACGAAAAGGGCGTGAACCGCATCGGCGCCGGCCGCCTGTTCGAGATCGCGAAGATCCTCGGCGTGAAGGTTGATTATCTTTACGAAGGCATCGAGGAAAAACTCAGCGGCCCCGCACACGGCTTTGCAGAAGAAGCAGCCGCACCGCCGGTCATGGAATTCATCTCGAGCGGCGAAGGCATGCAACTCAGCCTCGCCTTCATGCGCATCAAGGACGCCAAGCTGCGCAAGAAGGTGCTCGATCTGGTGAAGGGCATTGCCGAAGAGCCTGGCGACGGCAAAGACGAAGCCTGATCAGAACTTGCGCGAAGCTTTCTCGGCCAGCCCCGACTGACTCTCGCGCGCCTTCAGTTCGGCATAGACATCGTCGGCACTGACACCCGTCGCCGCCCACAGCACACTCAGGTGATAGAGCACGTCGGCGGATTCCGCCGCGATGTGCTTCCGGTCCCCCGTCATCGCCGCCAGCGCCGTCTCGACTGCTTCTTCGCCAAGCTTCTTGGCGCACTTCTCTACGCCGTCGCTGAGCAGCTTCGCCGTATAGGAAGACGCCGGATCGCCACCCTTGCGCGACAGCGCGGTGGCAAAAAGTTTGTCGAGAGGATGTAAGTCACTCATGGGCGTCAATCCGGATGCTCAACCCCGCATATCACGAAACGAATCGAGGCGGAGGCTGGTGCGACTAGTTCCGCCCTTCTTCGAGCAACCGCCGTGCAATGACGTTCGCCTGAATCTCCGCCGCGCCCTCGAAAATGTTGAGGATGCGGGCGTCGCAGAGGACGCGGCTGATCGGATATTCGAGCGCGAAACCGTTGCCGCCGTGGATCTGCAGCGCGTTGTCCGCCGCCGCCCATGCGACGCGGGCGCCGAGCAGCTTGGCCATGCCAGCCTCAAGATCGCAGCGGCGGCCTTCGTCTTTCTCGCGCGCCGCATAGTAGGAGAGCTGCCGCGTGATGGTGATCTCGACCGCCATCATCGCCAGCTTGTCGCTGACGCGCGGGAATTCGATCAGCTGCTTGCCGAACTGCGTGCGCTCCAGCGCATAGCGCAGGCCGAGGTCCATCGCCGCCAGCGCCACGCCGACCGCACGCGCCGCCGTCTGGATGCGTGCCGATTCGAACGTCTGCATCAGCTGTTTGAAACCCTGGCCCTCTTCCTTGCCGAGCAGGTTGTCGGCTGGCACCTCAAAGCCGTCGAAGCCGATCTCGTATTCCTTCATGCCGCGATAGCCGAGCACACCGATCTCGCCGCCGCTCATGCCCTTCGCCGGAAAGATTTCGTCCTTCGTGAAGCGCGGCTTCTCGGCCAGGAACATCGACAGCCCGCGATAGCCGGGCTCTGCCGTCGTGCGCACCAGTAGCGTCATCACATCGGCGCGCGCCGCATGCGTGATCCACGTCTTGTTGCCGGTGATCTTGAACGTGTCGCCGTCGCGCACGCCGCGCGTCTTCAGCGCCGCCACGTCGCTGCCGCCCGCCGGTTCGGTGAACACCGCCGTCGGCAGGATCTCGCCGGTCGCGATCTTCGGCAGCCACTTGTCCTTTTGGTCCTGCGTGCCGCCGTTGAGGATCAGCTCGGCCGCAATCTCCGACCGCGTCGCGAGGCTGCCGACACCGATGTAACCGCGAGACAGCTCTTCGGAGACAACGCACATCGCCGTCTTCGACAAACCCGCGCCGCTGTATTGCTCCGGCACCGTCAGGCCGAACACGCCGAGCGCCGACAGTTCATCGACCACTTCGATCGGGATCAGCTCGTCCTTCAGATGCCACTGATGCGCGAACGGCGTGACCTTGTCCTGTGCGAAGCGAAAGAACTGCTCGCGGATCATGCCCATCGTATCGTCGAGACCGGGCTCACCGACGAACATCGCGCCCTGATGCTTGGCCATGTAGTCGGCAATGCCGCGTCGTACCTTGGGATCGATGCCGCGCTTGACCAGCGCTGCGACAGCGGGTGTCCACAGCGCGCCACTGTCCGCATCGGAAAGGCCAAGATCGTAGGGACGAATGACTTCGCCCTGGCTCATCGGAATGCCACCCGGCAGCTGCGCCAGATATTCGGCGAACGCCGCCAGCAGCAGCATCTCTTCGATGTCGCCGAACTTGCCGTCGCTTTGCAGATGCCGCGCCCAGCGCGCCGTCTGGCGCAGCGCTTCGACATAGGTCGCAACCCACGCAAAGCCGTGCACCGCCCGCTGTTCTTTGTCGATCAGCGCGGCCGAGATCTTGCCGTCTTT
>DATAHD010000256.1:0-5499 GCA_036263395.1 Rhizomicrobium sp.
CGACTCTGTCCGCTCGCGAGCGATTTGATGCCGTGATTGAACTCGTTGATCATCGCCTGGTTGTGGTCGATGTCCCATTGTTCGTACACGGACGAACGGTCATTGGTCATGCACAACTGCGGGAAGCGCGCGATCTCATGCGCCAGTTTCTCGGCCTCGCGCCGCGCCTGTCCCTTTGGCACCACGCGATTCGCCAACCCGAACATCAGTGCCTCTTCGGCGCCGACACCGCGGCCGGTGAGAATCATGTCGAGTGCCCGGCTTTGTCCGATCAGCCGCGGCAGGCGCACCGTGCCGCCATCGATCAGCGGCACGCCCCAGCGGCGGCAGAACACACCGAACACCGCGTCCTCTTCCGCAACGCGCATATCGCACCAGCAGGCGAGTTCGAGGCCGCCGGCCACGGCATGGCCCGCTACCGCCGCGATCACTGGCTTGGAGAGCCGCATGCGGGTGCAGCCCATCGGCGCATCGATGGAGAGCGGGTTGAAGTTCTGGGCCGGCGGCGTCGCGCGATTGCCGCGCCCCTCCGCCACGCCTTTCAGGTCAGCGCCGGCGCAAAAGTAGCCACCGTCGCCGTACAACACGGCAACCGACGCTTTGGGGTCCTTCTCGAAGGCGACGAACGCAGCGGCAAGGGCCTCCGCGGTCGGCCGGTCGACGGCGTTCCGCACCTCGGGCCGATCAATGATGATCGTGGTCACCGGGCCGTCGCGATCGACTCGCACCGTTGGGTAAGCGGCAGGCTGTTGCTGCGCAGCACTGGACATGGCGTAACCCCCGAAGTTGCCGTCGCTGCCGATGTTTCGGTCAGCCAATCCTGTGGTGCGAAGCTTGCCGCACTTATCCCGGCGGATAAAGCGGGATTTCAGCCTTTCCTTTACGGGCGAACGGGCATAAACCCCGGCTCATTCCACCAAATCGAAGGGCGCTTTTACGTGACCAAGAGCCTCGACAGTTTCAAATCCCGCAAGACCATGACGGTCGGCGGCAAGAGCTATGTCTATTTCAGCCTCGCCGCAGCCGAGAAGAACGGCCTCAAGGGCGTGTCGCGCCTGCCTTATTCGATGAAGGTGCTGCTGGAGAACCTGCTGCGCTGGGAAGACGGCCAGACCGTCACCGCCGATGACATCCGCGCCGTCGTGGGCTGGCTCAAGGACAAGCGTTCCGATCGTGAAATCGCCTTCCGCCCGGCCCGCGTGCTGATGCAGGACCTGACCGGCGTGCCCGCCGTCGTCGACCTCGCCGCGATGCGCGATGCGATGAAGATGCTCGGTGGCAACCCGGAGAAGATCAATCCGCTCGCCGAGGTCGATCTCGTCATCGACCACTCCGTGATGGTCGACAATTTCGGCGCACGCGACTCGTTCAAGAAGAACGTCGTCGTCGAGTATGAGCGCAACATGGAGCGCTATCAGTTCCTGCGCTGGGGCCAGCAGGCGTTCGCGAACTTCCGCGTCGTGCCGCCGGGCACCGGCATCTGCCACCAGGTGAACCTCGAATACCTCGCCCAGACGGTGTGGACCCGCAAGGCGAAGGACGAGAAGACGAAGAAGACGGTGGAGTTCGCATTCCCCGACACGCTTGTCGGCACCGATAGCCACACCACCATGGTCAACGGCCTGTCGGTCCTCGGCTGGGGCGTCGGCGGCATCGAAGCGGAAGCGGCGATGCTCGGTCAGCCGATCTCGATGCTCATTCCGGAAGTCATCGGCTTCAAGGTCACCGGCAAGCTGCGCGAAGGCTGCACCGCCACGGACCTCGTGCTCACCGTCACGCAGATGCTTCGCAAGAAGGGCGTCGTCGGCAAGTTCGTGGAATTCTACGGCCCCGGCCTCGACGACATGACGCTCGAAGACCGCGCCACGATCGCCAACATGGCGCCGGAATATGGCGCGACCTGCGGCTTCTTCCCGGTCGACACCGACACACTGCGCTATCTGAAAGAAACCGCCCGCAAGCCGGCGCGCGTTGCACTCGTTGAGAAGTACGCGAAGGCGCAGGGCCTGTTCCGCACCGCCAAGAGCGAGGACCCGGTCTTCACCGACACGCTCGAACTCGATCTCGGCAGCGTCGTGCCGAGCCTCGCCGGCCCGAGCCGTCCGCAGGACCGCGTTGCGCTCGACAGCGCGGCGCATGAGTTCGCCGTTTCGTTGATGAACTTCTTCAAGAAGGAAGACGACGCCAACCGCCGCGTGAAGCTCGCCGGCACCGACGTCACCATCGGCCACGGCAATGTCGTGATCGCCGCCATCACCTCTTGCACCAACACCTCGAACCCGAGCGTGATGATCGGTGCCGGTCTCGTCGCCAAGAAGGCGGTCGAGCGCGGCATCAAGGTCCAGCCGTGGGTGAAGACCTCGCTGGCGCCAGGCTCGCAGGTCGTGACCGACTATCTGGAGAAGGCGGGCCTCAACAAATATCTCGACAAGCTGGGCTTCCAGCTCGTCGGCTATGGCTGCACCACCTGCATCGGCAACTCCGGCCCGCTGCCGGAGAACGTCGCCGACGCGATCACGGAGGGCGATCTGATCGCCGCCGCCGTGATCTCGGGCAACCGCAACTTCGAAGGCCGCGTCCATCCGCAGGTGCGTGCGAACTATCTCGCCTCGCCGATGCTGGTCGTCGCCTACGCGCTCGCCGGTTCGATGAACCTCGACCTGACCAAAGAGCCGGTCGGCTACGACAAGAACAACGAGCCGGTCTATCTGAAGGACATCTGGCCGAGCCCGCAGGAAATCTCCGCCACGATGCGCAAGGCGATCAAAGCCTCCAGCTTCAAGGCGCGTTACGGCAACGTGTTCGAGGGCGACACCAACTGGCGCAAGGTCAAGGCCAACAAGGGCCAGACCTATCAGTGGCAGATGGGTTCGACCTATGTGAAGCACCCGCCGTATTTCGAGGGCATGACCGCCGAGCCGCAGCCGATCCGCGACATCACCGATGCGCGCATCCTCGCGTTGTTCGGCGACAGCATCACCACCGACCACATCTCGCCCGCCGGTTCGATCAAGGCGACGGCGCCGGCCGGCATCTATCTGTCGGAGCATCAGATCCGCCAGCAGGACTTCAACTCCTACGGCTCGCGCCGCGGCAACCATGAAGTCATGGAACGCGGCACCTTCGCCAACATCCGTATCCGCAACGAGATGATGAACGGTAAGGAAGGCGGCAACACGATCTACTACTCGGCCGACGCACCGTCGGGTGTCGAGATGTCGATCTTCGATGCCGCGCAGAAGTACAAGGCCGACGGCATCGACACCGTCGTCGTCGCCGGCAAGGAATACGGCACCGGCTCGTCGCGCGACTGGGCGGCGAAAGGTCCGAACCTCCTCGGCGTGCGCGCCGTGATCTCGGAGAGCTTCGAGCGCATCCACCGCTCGAACCTCGTCGGCATGGGCATCGCGCCGTTCGTGTTCACCGAAGGCAAGTCGCGCCGCGACTACGCGCTGACGGGCCGCGAATCCATCACGATCCCGCCGTTCGCCGCGACCTTGAAGCCGCGCATGCAGATCACCGCCACCATCACCTATCCGGATGGCAAGACCGCTGAGCTGCCGTTGTGGCTGCGCATCGATACCGCGGACGAGGTCGCCTACTTCAAGAACGGCGGCATCCTGCGTTACGTCCTTCGCAATCTCGCGAAGGCAGCGTGATCCGATCGGCCTGGTGAGCAGCGCAACCTACAAGCTGTTTCACCAGGCCATCGTCGATCGCAAACAGATTCTCTGCACCTATCAGGGCAAGCGCCGCGAGGTGTGCCCGATCATCCTCGGCCACACGAACGGCGAAGAGAAAGCGCTGGTCTATCAGGTCGGCGGCGCCAGCAGCCGCAGCCTCACCGGCGCCGCCAACTGGCGCTGCTTCTTCCTGAGCGAAGTGAAACTCGCGTCCCTGCGCGACGGCCCGTGGGCCGCCGGGGACAGCCACTCCACCAGCCAAACCTGCGTCGATGAGGTCGAATACGACGTGAACCCGAACAGCCCGTATGTGAGCCGGAAGAAGCAGCGCTAATGCGTTAGAAACGCGCCGCGCCTTTGCTTTAAGATGTTCGGCGGATGACTTTCAGCCGCTGTTGCTTGCGATTCTCGACCAATGACGCCGCCACCTCTTGAAGAAGTGCGTGGGGAATTTGACCATAGGTCAGGGTGCCCTTTCGTACAGGTCGTACGTCAGGTCCGGGCCAACGAAAGAAGTTGGCTTCGTTGGTCACGATCCACGATTGCTGCCGATCCAGCCCCAATGATCTTTTGACCTCAAGTGGAAGCTCGACGCCATCGCTTTCCTGGAAGGGTTTGGAGTGCGTGACGGCAAGTACGAGAATTTCGGAATCGGACACAGAGACGGCTACGACCAACGATGGCCGATCTTTGTTTCCCTCGCTGCGACCGCGCTTTTCCTCGCTCGCCCACAGATAGGCGTAGCGGATAACTGTTCCTGGTTTAGGCGGGGTCAAGCTTTGCGGCGCTTACCGCGCGCCAGTGCACGCAGTTGCGGCATGAACTTCTCTGGAATATCCGCCGCCATGACGGAATTGCGATCGTTATTTTTCAGCCGATCGTATTCCTCTGCGGAGAGGAGCACGTTTCTTGGCCGGCCGTTCTTTGTAACAGTTACGGGACGATTGAGCGCTACATCGCAATAATGGGAAAACTGCCGGACAAACTCGCCAGCGGAAACGGTCGGATTGAAGTCGATCTTGTTCATTCCTGTATAATACGGGAAATACATATAATTTGCAAAGTCTGCTAACTGCCAGTGCTCGTATAATGTCGCACGCCGCGGCTCCAGGCGGCGAAGGCGAGGGTGAGGAACGCCAATCCGGCCAGTGGCGTCACCGCGCCTGTCCACGCGGGCACGCCCGCGGCATCGGCGTGTCCGAGGATCGTCGCCACCGGGAAATACGTCACGCAGCCGATGGGCACGATGAAGATCAGGAAGCGGCGGAACCAGCCGGCGTAGATATCGAGCGGATATTGGCCGGCCTCGACGCCGCCATAGGTGATGGTGTTGACGATCTCCAGGCTCTCCACCGTCCAGAACGACAGTGTCGCCTGCAGAACCAGAATACCCCAGAACAGCATCAGCCCGCCGAGGATCGCCCACAGCAGCAGCGCGACGTGCGCAATGTCCCACGCGATAGGCAGCAACGCGATGGCGACACCAAGTGCAACAAGGCCTTGCGCCACACGGCCAAGGCTGGTGAAGCCGAAGTCGAACGCCATCAACTGCACGGTCGCGGTGCGTGGGCGCAGCAACACGCGGTCGAAGTCGCCGGTCTTCACGAATTGCGGACCGAACATCTCGAAGCCGCGCGACGACATATCGGCAATCGCGAACGACGTGCTGATCACGCCGTAGAACAGTGCGATCTCCGGAAATGTCCAGCCGCGAATGTGGTGAAAGCGCGCGAACAGAGCGTAGAGACCGCCGAACTCGACAAACGTGACAAGAAACTGCGTCACCCAGCGCAGCAAGAACGCCGTCGGATACAGC
>DATAHD010000257.1:0-6568 GCA_036263395.1 Rhizomicrobium sp.
GCCGGTGTCGACCTCGAAGAAACCCTTACGGTCATAGCCGCGTTCCGCGCATTTGCCGCGGCCCGCAATCGAGAAGTTGGCGGAGGTTATGCAGAACGCGTGGCTGCCATCCCAGCTGCCGAGCCGGCCGTCGGTGCCATAGAGATAATAATACCGTGCCTCCAGCGGGCCGATCAGCAGCTTGGCGCAGCTCTTCGGCTTGATGGTCCACCAGCCGTCGCTTTCCCACGCCCGGCCGTTGAAGCGGCCCAAAGCCATCTTCGCGGTGTGGATGCCGGTGTTGCACACGCTGAAGCCGGCCTGCGCAGGGGCAGCGGCCGCCATCAGGAACCCCATGATCAGGAGAATCAGGCGCATGTGGATTTCGTGTCGCGCAGACCGGTCGCAGGTGTCAACGCTGCGTTGCACTGTAATATCCCGCGCATGAGCGATGCAGCGTTCGAATTGTTTCAGCCGGAGAGAAGCGGGAAATCGCGGCTGATTTTTGTCTGTGACCACGCGTCGAACGCCGTTCCCGCACCGTATGGCGACCTCGGCCTCGCGCCGGCGCTGTTTCAGACCCACATCGCCTATGACATCGGGGCGGCGGCGGTGACGCGCGCGCTGGCAGCGTCGTTCGCAGCCCCGGCGGTGATCGCGTGCTGGTCGCGCCTTTTGATCGATCTCAACCGCGGCGCCGACGATCCGACCATCGTCATGAAACTGTCGGATGGCAGCATGATCCCCGGCAACCGCAATGCGGATGCGGGCGAGGTGGCGCACCGGATCGCGGCGTTCCACAAGCCGTATCACGACGCGATCGAGGAAGAGATCGCGCAGGCGCGCGCGGCGGGGATCGTGCCAGTGCTGATCTCGCTGCACAGCTTCACGCCGCAGATGAAGGGCGTGAAGCGGCCGTGGGAGATCGGCGTCCTGTGGGATCGCGACGATCGCCTGGCCGCGCCGTTGTTGCGGCGGTTTGTGGAAAGCGGCTTCGTGACCGGCGATAACGAACCCTACAGTGGTGAACTCGAGAACGATTGCATGTACCGGCACGGCACCATGCATGGCCTGCCGCATGTGCTGATCGAGATGCGGCAGGATTTGATCGGAAGTGCGGATGATGCGCGTGCCTTTGCCGAACGGATGCAGCCGGTGCTCACCGCCGCACTGGCCGAAATGGATGAACCGGCGATCCGCTTTACGCGGCCGCTCGCCAAACCGAATGGAGATGTATCGATGGACGATGCCACCCGCGAAAAACTGGAAGCTGCCGCGTTCCGCCGTTTGGTGGCGCACCTGCGGGAACGCACCGACGTGCAGAACATCGACCTGATGATCCATGGCGGGTTCTGTCGCAATTGCCTGGGCGACTGGTACAAGGATGCGGCGGCAGAGCGCGGGATTGCCCTCGACAAGGATGAGGCACGCGCCATCGTCTACGGCATGCCGCAGGCGGAGTGGAAAAAACGCTACCAAAAGGAGGCGACTCCGGAACAACAGGCAGCTTTTGCGGCGTCGCAGAAAAAGACTCACAGCTAGAATCATTCGCCGCGTTGCGGCCCGCTACCCTCCCCACTAATTGTCGTGGCCCACAAATGCGGGCCACCCGGGTGACAAACCACGGGAGGCCGAAGGTGGGTGGCCCGGTCAAGCCGGGCCATGACAGTTGGGAGAATTGCCGTGGCTAAGTCAGGCTTCGCGAAAGAGCATCTGAAATCCTTCATCGAACGCGTCGAGCGTCTCGAGGAAGAGCGCACCGCGCTGACCGCCGACATCCGCGAAGTCTATTCCGAAGCCAAGGGAACCGGCTTCGACACCAAGATCATGCGCCAGGTGGTTCGCCTGCGGAAAATGGAAACCGCCGACCGCCAGGAGCAGGAAGCGATGCTCGATCTGTATTTGAGCGCGCTGGGTATGAAGCGCTAGACTTCGCCCCATCCATCCGGGATGGGGACGACTGTGCGCACACGCGTTTCGTTTTCGCTTCTGCTCGGCACTGCGCTGGTGCTGTCCGCCTGCGCGCACCAAGCGCCGCCGCCGGTGCGCACCGCATCGATTGCGCCCAAGCCCGCGCTGCCAAAACCGATCGACCGCAGCATCGGCAAGGCGACGATGCTGGCCGACGGCACCATCGTGATGGAGATGAAGACCACCACCGACATGGGCGGCGGTCCGATGATCCAGCGGATCAAACCGGCCGACACGCAATACGCAATGGTCGTCAAACGCCTCGGCGGCCTCAAACCCGGCCAGACCAAGCCGTTCGAAACCTATCCGCTGCAGTAGGAGCGACTAACTCGCGGCGCGGTGTTCTTGCACGTCCTGCACGCTGGTTTCGCCTTCGGTGGGTTCGAGGCCCAGCTCTTTGAGTTTGCGGTAGAGCGTGGAGCGGCCGATGCCGAGGCGGCGGGCGACTTCGGACATGTGGCCGTCATAGCGGCTGATCGCCATGCGGATCACTTCGGACTCGATGTCCTCCAGCTTGCGCATATGGCCGCCGGGATCGGTGGCGTAGAGCGCGAAGGCGGACGATGTCGCGGGCGCGGATTGCGGGCGCACCATCGGATCGGCGGCGCGCACGACCGGCATTTCTTCGGCATAGGCGGCCGGCATCGGCGCGGTGGTGCGGCGCATCTTGGCGTCGACGCCCATCGCGGCGGCGATTTGCGGGAAGTCGCAGATGTCGAGCATCGTGGCATCGCACAGCACGACGGCGCGGAAGATCGTGTTCTCGAGCTGGCGCACGTTGCCCGGCCAGCTGTAGCGCTCGAGCAGGTCGCTTGCTTCCGGCGTGAGACCGGCGACCGGCTTGTTCTCTTCGGCGGCGAAGCGGCCGATGAAGAAGCGGGCGAGAGCCGGCACGTCTTCGCTGCGGTCGCGCAGCGGCGGAACGTGGATCGGGAAAACGTTGAGGCGGTAGTAGAGGTCTTCGCGGAACGCGCCGGCCTTCACCTGTTCGGCGAGGTCGCGGTTGGTCGCGGAGACGATGCGTACGTCGACCTTCACGGGCCGCTTGGAGCCGATGGGATCGACTTCGCCTTCCTGCAGCGCACGCAGCAGCTTCACCTGCATGTCGAGGCGCAGTTCGCCGATTTCGTCGAGGAACAGCGTGCCGCCGTCCGCTTCCTGGAATTTGCCGAGATGCTTGTCGGAGGCGCCGGTGAAGGAGCCCTTCTCGTGACCGAACAGGATGGACTCGATCAGGTTCTCCGGAATGGCGCCGCAGTTCACCGTCACGAACGGCCGGCCGGCGCGCTCGGACGAGCCCTGGATCGCGCGTGCGACCAGTTCCTTACCGACACCGCTTTCGCCTTCGATCAGGATCGGGATGTTGGATTGCGCGGCGCGCGTGCCGAGACGGAAGACCTGTTTCATCTCCGCCGACTTCGCGATCATGTCGTCGAAGGAGAGACGGTTCTCGGTCTTCTTCTTCAGCTGACGCACTTCGCCCGACAGCACGCCGATCTTCAGCGCGTTGCGGATGGAGACGGCGATACGTTCCGGCGAAGCTGGCTTGACGAGGAAGTCGTTGGCGCCGGCGCGCATCGCTTCGACGGCACTGTCGATGCCGCCTTTCGCGGTGAGCACGATTACCGGCAGATCGGGATGCGACAGGCGCACTTTGCCGAGCACCTGCAGGCCGTCCATGTCGGGCATGACGAGGTCGAGCAGGATCAGCGAGAATTGATCGCCGCGCGGACCGTTGATCAGGTCGAGCGCGGGCTGGCCGCCGGGCGCGGTGACAACCGACATGCCGGAGCGCGTGATCGCGGCTTCGAGCAGGCGGCGCTGTACGGGGTCGTCATCGACGATGAGAATTGTTTGCGGCATGGGCGCATCATCGCGTGTGAAAGGTAAAGGCGATGTTTAAGCGGTCCCACTTTGGCGCAATCTTGTGCTGGACCGCGCCTTGCGATCCATTGAAACTGTTTATGGTGAATGAAACGTAAAGCGATGTCCGAGAAGCCTTTCGACTATTGGAAATTCTTCGCGGAGGATGCTCGCAAGACCGGCTCGCCGCTCTATGCGCGCATTACCGCGGGCATTGGAAACGATGATGAATTGAAGGCACTGGCCGGCCGCGTGAAGCCGGGACAGCCGCATGCGAACCTCATTCTGGCCGCTGTCCACTTTCTGATTCTGCGCGGCGCCGATCATCCGCTGACGCGATTCTACGCAACCGCAGGCGGCACGGCGAAGGCGGAAGGTGAAGATCCGTTTCCGTTGTTCAAGGATTTCGTCGACCGGCATCGCGCCGCGATCACGCCGATGATCGAGACGCGTGTCACCAATACGAATGAGGTTGGACGCAGCGCGCTGCTGCATCCCGGCTTTCGTGCGTTGGCAGCAGAAGCACAGATGCCGCTGCATCTGATCGAGGTCGGGCCGAGTGCGGGTCTCAACCTTATCTGGGATCGCTATGGCGTGCGTTACAGCCGCGATGGTGCAGTCGCCGCTGCGATTCAGCCGGAAGCAGCGATGGTGATCGCGTGCGAATTGCGCGGCGAGAAGACACCGCCCGTGGATGCCAATCCGGCGGTGGCGGGGCGCCTCGGCCTCGAACTCAATCCGGTCGATCTGACGAATGCGGATGATCGCGACTGGCTGCGGGCGCTGATCTGGCCGGATCAGGCGTCGCGGCTCGAGCGGCTCGACCGTGCCATTGCCCTGTTTCGCGAGGCATCACCGGAGATTCGCGCGGGCGATGCGCTGGCGCTGCTGCCCAACGCGCTCGCGCAGGCGGATCGCGGCGCGGCGGTCTGCGTCTATCATACCATCGCGACCTATCAGTTCAGCCACGAGATGAAGGAGGCGCTGGAGAGCATGCTCGTCATCGCCGGCCTGCGCCGCCCGGTATGGGAACTGAGCTTCGAATATGACGGGCGCGAATATCTTCTGACGCTGAACCGCCACCGCGATGGCGAGAAGACGCAGCGCGTACTCGCCAATTCCCACCCCCACGGCACATGGCTAGAGTGGCGGGCATGAGTGCAGTTGCGGTCGCATGAAATTCGCCCTCAATAACTACAACATTAATTTCGCGGTGGAGGACGGCGAGGAGCCACCCGTAGCCGGCGCGCAATTGGTTCGACTGCCGTTTGGTGTTCCGCCATTTGAGAAAAGAGAGACTTGGTTGGTCGAAGTCGAAGACTTGGATGCGTTGCTTAAGCTCATTGGCTGCGGACGGCAGATACTGGACATCAGCTTTTCAGGTTTTTGGGAAGTCGGAGATGATGACAAACCCGCTCGCAGATTCTACGGCATCGCGCTGATGGACGATCCTGACTTTGCCGGTGATATGAGCGAAAGTGGTTCGCATGAGTGACGACCTCCTAGAAGAAGAAAAATTCCGCGTTCCGGACGGCTTTCAGTTGATGCAATGGTCGCGCGGCTTTGGCCGTCAGATCGGGCCGTTCTATGAGAAGAACGAGCCGGGCCGCTTCATCCGCGCCTTTCGCGTCGATGAGCATCACACCAATGGCATGAAGAACTGCCACGGCGGGATGCTGATGGCGTTTGCCGACACCGTGTGGGGCCATTCGATTCCGGCACGCAAAACGCATTTCTGGGTCACGGTGCGCATGGTCACCGACTTTCTCTCGCCTGCGAAACTCGGCGACTGGGTCGAAGGCAGCAGCGAACTGATCGGTGAGGACGACGACTTCTACACCGTAAAGGGCCGCATCTGGTCCGGCGACCGCACCATCATGTCGGGCACGGGCGTGTTCAAGACCGTCAGCGCACGGCCGGAGCCACGTCCATGAGCGAGCCGCGCAAACCCTTGTTCGGGGATACCAAGGAACGCTTCCCCGAGATGACCGACGAGCAGCGGCTCGAGTTCGAGAAACTCGCCGCGGCCAAGGAAGGCCCGCTCGCGGTGTTCGAAGGAGGCCCGCCGCCGGCGCCGAAGTGGTTCGAAGAGACCATTGCAATCAAGCCGGAAGAGCATTTCATCGATGTCGCCGGCGCGAAGATCCACTACCTGCGCTGGGGCGATCGCTCGCGGCCGGGTTTGCTGCTGGTGCACGGCAATGGCGCGCATGCGCATTGGTGGGACTTCATCGCACCGTTCATGGCGCGCGATTACAACGTCGCCGCGATGGACCTGTCCGGCATGGGCGACAGCGACTGGCGGCTCGACCGCTATTCCATCGAACTCTTTGCGCGCGAAGAGATGGCGGTGTGCGAGCACGCCGGCATGTTCAATGTCGGCGAACCGCCGATCATTGCGGCGCACAGCTTCGGCGGCTTCGTCACCATGATGACGGGCAGCCTTTACGGCGATCAGCTTGCGGGCACGGTGATCATCGACTCGCCGGTGAACCCGCCGGATCGGCCGGGTGGCCCGCCCAAGCGCGACAGCTTCAAGCCGCACAACATCTATCCGAGCATCGGGGCGGCGCTTGCCCGTTTCCGCCTTATGCCGCCGCAGGGCTGCGAGAACCTGTATCTCGTCGACCATATCGCGCGGCATTCGCTGAAAGAGGTGCCGATGCCGGACGGCTCTGGCACCGGCTTCACCTGGAAGTTCGATCCCGCGATCTGGCAGCGCTTCACCATCGGCGACACGTCGGAGCGGCTGAAG
>DATAHD010000258.1:0-17971 GCA_036263395.1 Rhizomicrobium sp.
GGCCGCTGATCTCGCGCAGATAGTCGTTCACGTCTGATGACGTCACTCTTTGGTTCGCGCCGTCGGCATCGAGGTATTGAAACAGTTGCTGCCCCGGCAGCTCCTGCAGCGCGCGCACGATGGTCGCGACGCGCCGGTCGCGGATTTTCGGTAGCGCCGCTGCGAACAACAGGATGTGCTCGAATTTCGCGCTCTCGCGCAGTGCGCGGAATTCGGCGTTGTAGCGATACTGCTTGCGGCCGCGCGCATCGAAGCCAGTCGCCTGGATGTGGCCGTTCGCATTCGGGCAGATCCACACGTCGGTCCACGCAGGCGGGATCGCGAGGCAGCGAATGCGCCACAACACGCGCTTGTCGTGAATGACCCTGCCCGCGGAGTCGGTATAGGAAAACCCGGTTCCGTGCTTTTTGCGATGGATGCCGGCGTCGTCAGACGACACATAGCGAAGCCCGGCAGAGGCAACCACGGCCTCCGGCGCCAACAACCGTCCCGTCTCTTCCACTTGCGAGAACTGCACGCCGGTTAACCCGTTGAATTGCTGCATGGAAATGCGGCACCGCGCTGCCCGTTCCGGCGGGAACCTCAGGAAAAGCCAGGCGTTCCCAGACATGGGGCTCCAACGCGCGGATGTCGGCATATGAACGCACTTCAGGAAATCGGAAATCTCGGCCAGTCGCTGTGGCTCGACTATCTCAGCCGCGCCTTCATTCGCGATGGCAAGCTCAAGCACGCGGTCGACGACACCAACATTACCGGCGTGACATCCAATCCCGCGATTTTCGAAAAGGCCGTTGGCCATTCGAGCGATTATGACGATCAGATTGCACAGCTGGTGAAGCAGGGAACGACGGACCCGCGCGCCATCTTCCGCGAACTCGCCGTCGCCGACATCAAGGCCGCGTGCGATGTGCTGCTCCCGACCTATCGCAAGACCGCCGGCGCCGACGGCTTCGTCAGCATGGAGGTCTCGCCCGATCTCGCCACCGACACAGAAGGCACCAAAAAAGAAGCGCGCGAGCTGTGGCACGCCATTGGCAAACCGAACCTGATGATCAAAGTGCCGGCGACGCCGGAAGGCCTGCCCGCCATTCGCGATCTGATCGGCGAAGGCATCAACGTGAATATTACGCTGCTGTTCGCCCGCGATGTCTATCAGCAGGTCGCGGAAGCTTACATCGAAGGTCTCGAGCAGCGCCCCGCCGACAGTGACCTTTCCACCATCGCCAGCGTCGCCAGCTTCTTCGTCAGCCGCATCGATTCGAAAATCGACGAGCAGATCGAGGCCAAATTCGGCGGCGCCAACGACACCGTCCAGTCGGCGCTGCAGAAGGCGCGCGGCCGGACCGCGATCGCCAACGCTCGCCTCGCCTATCAGCAGTACAAGCAGCTGTTTTCCAGCCCGCGCTGGGAGGCGCTGGCCAAGCGCGGGGCGCGGCCACAGCGCCTGCTCTGGGCCTCCACCGGCACCAAGAACAAGGCTTATTCCGACATCCTGTATGTTGAGACACTGATCGGCCCAAACACCGTCAACACCCTGCCACCGGAGACGCTGGACGCTTTCCGCGACCACGGAAAGGCAGTCCAAACACTGGAGACCTGTGTGGCCGAATCGCAGGCTATACTGGCCGGATTGGACAAGGCGGGCATTTCGCTGGCCGACACGACCACCGAACTGACCGCCGACGGTGTGAAGAAATTCGAAGAAGCAGCAGATAAACTCTACGCAGCCATCGAACAGAAACGCGACGCACTTTCGCACGGTCGCGGGAATGCACACGCTGCCGAATAAAGGGGCGACCGCATGCAGTTAGGGATTATCGGCCTCGGCCGTATGGGCGGCAATATTGCACGCCGTCTGATCAAATGCGGCCACGAGGTCGTGGTATTCGACCGCGCTACCGCATCCATCGATGCGCTGGTGAAAGACAAGGCGCTTGGCGGCAAGGACCTGAAAGATGTCGTACGCCAGTTGGAGGCCCCGCGCGCAATCTGGGTGATGCTGCCCGCGGGCGGCCCGACCGAGGAGACCATCTTCGCCCTCGCCGACATTCTCGAACCCGGCGACACCGTGATCGATGGCGGCAACACCTTCTATAAGGACGACATCCGCCGCGCGAAGGCCTTGCGCGAGAAGAACCTGCACTATGTCGACGTGGGAACGTCCGGCGGTGTATGGGGCCTGGAACGCGGCTATTGCATGATGATCGGCGGCGACAAGGAAGTGGTCGACCGCCTCGATCCGATCTTCAGCGCACTCGCACCGGGTGCCGGGGACATCTCCAAAACCCCGAAGCGCGAAAGCCGCGATCCGCGCGTCGAGAACGGCTACATGCACGCCGGTCCACCAGGCGCCGGCCACTTTGTGAAGATGGTACACAACGGCATCGAGTACGGATTGATGCAGGCCTATGCCGAAGGCTTCGACATCATGCGCGGCAAGGACAGCAAGCTGCTGCCCGAGGACGAGCGCTTCGACATCGATCTTGCCGATGTCGCGGAAGTGTGGCGGCGCGGCAGTGTGGTGGCGTCGTGGCTGCTCGATCTCACCGCCATCGCACTCGCCAAGAGTCCAGAATTGAAAGAGTTCACCGGCAATGTGGACGACTCCGGCGAAGGCCGCTGGACCGTCAACGCCGCGATCGAGGAAGCCGTCTCCGCGCCGGTGCTATCTGCCGCGCTCTACGCCCGCTTCCGCAGCCGGGTGGATCACAGTTTTGGCGAACAGCTATTGTCGGCGATGCGCAATGAATTCGGCGGCCATGTCGAGCCGAAGATGAAACCGACGGACAGGGCCTGAACCGATGGCACCTCCCAAATCCCAACCGACGCCGCCCGGCGCGCTCGTGATCTTTGGCGCCGGCGGCGACCTCACCAAGCGGCTGATCATTCCCGCGCTCTATAATCTGATGAGGGCGAAGCTGCTGTCCGACCGCTTCGTGCTTGTCGGTGTCGGGCATAGCGAACAGGACGAAGACGCCTGGAAGAAAGGCCTGCACGATTTCCTCGAAGGCGTGGTGAAGAAAGGCGGCGCCGAATTCGAAGCGGCAAAGATCGACGAAGCCGTCTGGGACAAGCTCAGCAAAACCATGTCGTTCATGTCGGGCGGCGATGTCAGCAAGCCTGCCACTTACGACAAGCTCAAAGAGCATCTGAAGAAGCGGCAGGCGGAGACGAACTTCGAAGACAACATCATCTTCTATCTCGCCATCGCCGACAGTCTGTTTCAAACGACGATCGACGAACTTGGTAAGGCCGATATGCTGAAGGAAGACAAGGGCTTCCGGCGCATCATCATCGAGAAGCCGTTCGGCCACGATCTGCCGTCGGCCAAGGCGCTCAACAAGGACATTCTGAAAAGCGCGCGCGAAGAGCAAATCTACCGCATCGATCACTTCTTGGGCAAAGAGACGGTGCAGAACATCATGGCGCTGCGCTTCGCCAACGGGTTGTTCGAGCCGCTGTGGAATCGCGACCGGATCGATCATGTGCAAATCACCGTGGCGGAGTCGATCGGCATCGAGCGGCGCGGCAAGTTCTACGAAGCGACCGGCGCACTGCGCGACATGGTGCCGAACCACCTGTTTCAGCTTCTCGCAATGACCGCGATGGAGCCACCGGTGTCGTTCGAAGCCGAGGATGTGCGCGCCAAGAAGGCGGAGGTGTTCAAAGCCATTCATCCGCTCGCGCCGGAAGACGCTGTGCGCGGCCAGTACGCGGCCGGCATGGTCGATGGCGCCGTTGTGGCGGGTTATCGCCACGAACAGGACGTTGCGCCGGAATCGACGGTCGAGACCTATGTCGCGATGCGCGTGATGATCGACAATTGGCGCTGGGCCGGCGTGCCCTTCTATCTGCGTACCGGCAAACGCATGTCGGCCCGCTCGACGGAAATCGCGATCCGTTTCAAGAAGGCGCCCTACTCCCTTTTTCGCGACACGCCGACCGACGAACTCAGCGCAGACTGGATGATCCTGCATATCCAGCCGGACGAAGGCATTAGCCTCAAGTTCAACGCCAAGCGGCCCGGCCCCGCGGTCGTGCTGGAAGGCGTCGCGATGGATTTCCGCTATGCGGACTGGTTCAAGCAGGCATCGGCAGTGGGCTACGAGACGCTGATCTACGACTGCCTGACCGGTGACGCGACGCTGTTTCAACGCGCCGATCAGATCGAAGCGGCGTGGGCCGTTGTGCAGCCGGTTCTCGACAACTGGGCCAACCGCGATCCCAGTGGCTTTCCGAATTACACCGCGGGGAGCGCCGGCCCCGGCGCCGCCGACGCGCTCATCGCGCGCGACCGCCGCAGTTGGAGACCCGTGCGCTGATGTCTGACCTATCGATAACCGGCCGGGCCGTCATCGGCGCCGATGCCCAGGCTGTGGCGCGCAAAGCCGCCGACTGGTTTGTCGAACGCCTGCAGCAATCGGAGGGCATCTTCCGCATCGCACTCTCCGGCGGCACCACGCCGCGCGCGTTCTATCGCCTGATTTCCGGCCCGGACTTCCGCGAGTGGGTGCCATGGGACCGGCTGCAGCTGTTCTGGGGCGACGAGCGCTTCGTCCCGCACGATAGCGCCGACAGCAACTACCGCATGGCGCGCGAGGCGCTGCTGACGCGCGTGCCGATCCTGGAGAAGAATATCCATCCGGTGCCGGTCGATGGCACGCCGGAGGATGCGGCGCGCAGTTACGAGACGACGCTGCAAGGCCTTTACGGCGCGACGGCGCTCGATCCCGCGAAGCCGCTGTTCGATCTGATGTTGCTCGGCCTCGGGCCGGACGGCCATACGGCGTCACTCATCCCGGGCGAGCCGGTGCTCGAGGAGCGCACGCGCTGGGTCGCCGCGGTCGAGCATGGCCGTACCGAACCACGCATCACGCTCACCTACCCCGCCGTTGAAAGCTCACGCTTTACCGCGTTTCTCGTCACCGGCGCAGAGAAAGCGGCGGCGGTGAAAGCCGCGCGCGCCGGCGATGCGTCGATCCCGGCGGGACGACTTCGCCCCGCCGGCGATGTTGTTTGGTTCATGGATAAGGGCGCATCGGCGGCATGAAAATTCTCGCAATCGATGTCGGTGGCACCGGCCTCAAGGCCGCACTGATCGACAGCAAGGGCAAGCTGATCAGCAAACGCGTGCGCGTCGATACGCCGTCGCCCTGCCCGCCGAAGGTGATGGTCGAAGCGCTGCTGAAACTGGTGGAACCCTTCACCGGCTACACCCGCATCGCCGTCGGATTTCCCGGCGTCGTGCGCGGAACCAAGGTCATCACTGCGCCGCATTTCGGCAATGATATCTGGGCCGGATTCGATCTCGGCGGGACGCTCTCCCGCAAACTGAAGAAACCGCTGCGCATGATCAACGACGCCGAAATGCAGGGCCTTGCCGTCGTCAAAGGCAAGGGACTCGAGGTCGTCATCACGCTCGGCACCGGCTTCGGTAGCGCGGTGTTCGAAGACGGCGAGCTCAGCGCCCATCTCGAAATGGCGCACCATCCGATCCACGGTAAAGACACCTACAACGAGTACATCGGCGACAAGGCGCTCAAGAAGATCGGCAAGAAGAAGTGGAACCACCGGATGAAGGAGATTCTGCCGGTGCTGCACACCTTCTTCAATTACGACCACCTCTATATCGGCGGCGGCAACGCGAAGAAGCTCGACTTCAAGCTGCCGCCCAAGACATCGATTGTCTCCAACGCAGCAGGCATCGAAGGCGGCGCGATGCTCTGGAAATTGAAACGACGCTGACCGTATGACGATAGCAAAAGTTCAGGTTCCGGCATTGCCCGCCATCGACTTTGCGGAGAACGCATTGTTCTTCGATGTCGACGGCACGCTGCTCGACATCGCATCGGAGCCGCATGGCGTGAAGTCGGCGCCGAGCCTGGTCGCAAACCTGGAGCGTCTGTCGCGCCGCACGAACGGCGCCCTCGCCTTCATCAGCGGCCGCACGTTGGAAAATCTCGATGCCATCTTCGCGCCGCTGAAGCTGACCACGGTTGCCTGTCACGGCGCGGAGTTTCGCGCGCCGGACGGCACAATCATGCGCGCCGAGGGCCTGACGCCGGAGACGAAGGACTGGCTGATTGACATCGCGACCGTCGATCGCGGCATCATGGTGGAGGACAAGCACAACAGCATCGCCTTCCACTATCGCCGCGTGCCGCATTGCGAGGACGTGATCATCGACGCCGTGCACGAACACATCGGCGAGTTGAAGCGCAAGGGCCTCAATGTCTTGCATGGCAAATGCGTGCTGGAAATCAAACCCTCCGGCATCAACAAAGGCGCCGGCCTGCGCCGATTGATGAACTATGCGCCCTTCGCCGGCCGTCAGCCGATTTTCGCCGGTGACGACCGTACCGATGAGGACGTGTTCGCGATCCTTCCCGAATTCGGCGGCCACGGCATCTCTGTCGGCCGCACCATGACCGGCGCAGACTTCATGGTCTCGCAGCCGCGCGATATCCGTCACTGGCTTGGACAACTGGCAGAGCAATGACGACGAGCGACAAACACAACCTCGACCTGGCCGTGATCGGCAATTGCCGCACGGCCGCTCTCGTGGATTCGAACGCCCGTCTGGTGTGGTGGTGCTTCCCGCGCTTCGACGGCGACCCGGTGTTCAGCCGCCTGCTCGCCTTCGATGAGGAGAAAGGCTTCTCCGACGTCGTGCTCGACGGCTTCGTCGAGAGCGAGTCCCAGTACGTACGCAATACCGCGGTGGTCGAGACTATCCTGCGGTCGAAAGACGGCTCCGCCGTGCGCATCACCGACTTTGCGCCCCGCTTCCGCAACTTTGGCCGCATGTTCCGGCCGTCCCAGCTGATCCGCATCATCGAGCCGATCGCGGGCATGCCGCGCATCACCATCCGCTATCGCCCGACGCACAATTACGGCGAACCGATGCCGCACCGCGCGTTCGGCAGCAGCCACATCCGCAGCGAGGGCTCGAACTTCGCTGTGCGCCTGACCACCGATGCGTCTAGCGCTTCGATCGATCGCGAGGCGGCATTCGTGTTGCAGCAACCGGTGCACATGGTGTTCGGCGAAGACGAGCCGGTGATGGGCGAGCTCAGCCAGACGGCGCGGGAATTCCTCAACCATACCTTCGATTACTGGAACGAATGGGTCCGGCGCCTGTCGATCGGCTATGAGTGGCAGGAAGCGGTGATCCGCGCCGCCATTACGCTGAAGCTCAGCAACTTCGAAGAGACAGGCGCCGTGGTCGCCGCGCTGACCACCTCGATCCCCGAGGCGCCGGGTTCGCTGCGCAACTGGGACTACCGCTACTGCTGGCTGCGTGATGCGCATTTCGTGGTGAAGGCGCTCAACCGCATCGGCGCCACGCGCACGATGGAGAGCTTCATCAACTACACCCTCGGTATCGCGCGCGACGATGTCGTCGATCTGAAGCCCTGCTACGGCATCGTCCCGAACAGCAGTCTGGAAGAAGTCATTGCCCCTGCCCTGCGCGGCTATGACGGCGCCGGCACGGTCCGTATCGGCAACGCGGCAGCCGATCAGGTACAGAACGATTCCTTTGGCAGCATCATCATGGCGGCGCTGCCCATGTTTTATGACAAGCGCCTGCCCCGACCCGGCGACGAACATCTGTTTAAGCTGCTCGAGCGCTTGGGCCGCCGCGCCGCGGAAGTCGCGCTCACGCCTGATGCCGGCATCTGGGAATATCGCGGAATCGCGCGCGTGCACTCCAATTCGGCAGCGATGTGCTGGGCCGGGATCAGCCGTCTTGGCGCCATCGCCCGCCACCTCGGGCACGACGACCGCGCGGTCCACTGGGACGGCATTGCCGATAAGTTACAAAGCGCAATCCTTGAGCAATCGTGGAGCGAAAAGAAGCAGGCTTTCACCGCCGCTTTCGGTAGCGAAGATCTCGACGCAAGTGCGCTTCTCCTGCCCGATATGGGCTTGGTCGACGGCAACGATCCCCGCTTTGTGTCCACCGTCAGCGCGATTGAGAAGGAACTCATCCGCAACGGACACGTTATGCGTTATGCGGCTGCGGATGATTTTGGCTTACCGGAAACAGCCTTCCTGATATGTAGCTTCTGGCTGATCGACGCTTATGCTTTGCTCGGCCGGAAGGACGAAGCGAGGGCGATGTTCGAAAAAGCTTTAAGCTATCGAAACCGCTACGGCCTTCTGTCGGAGGATGTGCATCCGGAAACCGGTGCACTCTGGGGCAACTTCCCCCAGACCTATTCGATGGCAGGCCTCATATCGAGCGCGATGCGGTTGTCGCGCAGCTGGGAGGACAGGTATTGGCGCGCATCTTCATAGTCTCGAACCGTGTTGCGATCCCGGACCCAAACCGGGGTGCGCATGCGGGCGGACTTGAAGTTGCACTGCGCGCCACGCTGAAACACCGCGAATGCGTGTGGCTCGGCTGGAGCGGTCAGGTTGTCCAGAACAAGGCAGACATCACCACGCGCACGGTCGAGCGTGACGGCAACACCTATATCGTCAGCGATCTCGCGGATGAGGATTTCCAGGAATACTACAACGGCTTCGCCAACCGCGTGTTGTGGCCGATCCTGCATTACCGCCTCGACCTCGCAGAGTTCTCGCGCCGCGATCTCTCCGGCTATCTGCGGGTGAACCAGATCTTCGCCGACAATCTCGACAAGGTGCTGGAGCCCGACGACATCGTCTGGGTGCACGACTATCACCTTATCCCGCTGGCGCGCGCGCTGCGCGACCGCGGGCGGCAGAACCGCATCGGCTTCTTCCTGCACATTCCGCTGCCGCCGCCGGAAGTGCTCACGGCGATGCCGAACCATGAGAAGCTGATGCCGTCACTGTGCGACTACGACCTCGTCGGCTTCCAGACCGACGGCGATGCGCACAACTTCTCGCGCTACCTGTCGACGGAGATGCGGATCATTCCGCATCTGTTGCCGTCGGCGCCGGGCGAGAACCGGCACATGCGGATCGGCACCTTCCCGGTCGGCATCGAAACCAAGGCCTTCAACCGCCGCGCCCGCCGCATGTCGCGCTCCAAATTCGCCAACGACGTCCGCAACAGCGTCCCCGGCGCGATCATGATCGGCGTCGACCGGCTCGACTATTCCAAGGGGCTCACCCTGCGCCTCGACGCGTTCGAGCGTTTCCTCGCGACGCATCCGGAGTGGCACAACAAGGTCACCTATCTGCAGATCACGCCGAAGAGCCGTTCCGACATCAAGGAATACGCCGACATGGAGCGCGCAGTGGAATCGCAGGCTGGGCGCATCAACAGCACCTATGGCGATGTGTCGTGGATGCCAGTGCGGTATGTGAACCGCACGTACAGCCGCACGTCACTTGGCGGCTTGTACCGATCCTCACGCGTCGGGCTCGTTACCCCACTCCGCGACGGCATGAACCTCGTCGCCAAGGAATTCATCGCTGCACAGGATGAAGAGGATCCCGGCGTGCTGATCCTCTCCCGCTTTGCCGGCGCTGCCTCCGAACTCACCGCTGCGCTGCGGGTGAACCCCTACGACCACGAGTCCGTCGCATCCGCGATCGCCCGCGCCCTCGCCATGTCGCTTACCGAGCGCCAGCAGCGGCATCAGGAATTGTGGGACGCTCTGCTGAAGAACGACATCGACACCTGGGGCGAGCGCTTCCTGGCGTCGCTCATAAACAAATCGCCCGCCCACAGCACCGTAACGGCGCTGCAGACGGGCGATGAGAAGTCTCTCGCGGCGGAATGATTACGTATCGAAAATGATCACAGAACGGGCGACTTCGCCCTTCTTGATCTCCGCGAACGCGTCGTTGACGTCTTCCAGCTTGATCCGGCGCGAGATCATCTCGTCGAGCTTCAGCTTGCCAGCGAGATAGGCGTCGACCAGACGCGGCATATCCACCGGGAAGTGGTTGGAGCCCATCGCTGAACCCTGAATGCGCTTTTCGCCCAGGAAGTCCGGCCCGTGGATTTCGATCTTGGTGCCGACCGGGATCATGCCGATGACGTTGGCGGTGCCGCCGCGGCGCAGCATCTGCCACGCCTGCTCCGTCGTCGCCTTCATGCCGATCGCCTCGAACGAGTGGTGCACGCCGCCACCGGTCAGCTCCATCACCTGCTTCACCGGATCGCCGTCACGCGCGTTCACGACATCGGTCGCACCGAAATGCTTGGCGAGATTCAGCTTCGAGCCGAGCACGTCCACAGCGATAATGCGGCCAGCGCCGGCAAGCGCCGCACCGTTGATGCAGGCGAGGCCCACGCCACCGCAGCCGATCACGGCCACCGTCTCACCCGGCCGCACCTTCGAGGTGTGGATCACCGCGCCAACGCCCGTCATCACGCCGCAACCGATCAGCGCCGCCCGATCCAGCGGCATGTCCTTGCGGATTTTCACGCAGGCGTGTTCGTGGATCAGCATCTGCTCCGCGAACGACGACAGGTTGAGGAACTGGTTCATCGGCTTGCCGTCCTGAATCAGCCGCGTCGGCTCATCCTTGCCGCGCTTGGTGTCCGGGCTCTGGCAGCGCGACATGTAGCCGGTGAGGCAGTGTTCGCAGTGACCGCAAAAAGCTGACAGGCACGTAATGACGTGATCGCCCGGCGCGCAGGTGCGCACCTCGCTACCGACCTGCTCCACGATACCGGCGCTTTCGTGCCCCAGCACCACCGGCATCGGGTATTGATACGAGCCTTCAACGAAATGCAGGTCCGAATGGCACACGCCCGCGGCGGCGGTGCGGATCAGGACCTCATGCGGTCCCGGCTTGTTGATCTGAACGTCTTCGATGGAGAGCGGCTTCCCGATCTCGCGCAAAACTGCTGCTTTCATATGCGTTTCTCCCAGCCTGTTTCCGGCATCCTGACAAAGACGCGGCGGAAAGGAAAAGTCCCTCTTGCCGCGCCCCTTCCGCGCTTACAAAGTGCGTCAATCGCATTGCACAAGGCCCGCCAGAGGCCGTGACGTTAGGGAAGGTACACAGGGCATGCCTTGGAATTATGGAGACATCATGGATGCGGTCGCGCCGGTCATTCCGGGCGACTCGCCGGCGTTCATTCACGGCAATCGCACGATCCTCTGGAAGGATGCGACGCGCCGCTCGAACAACCTCGCCCGCGCGCTTATCGCGAAGGGTGCGAAACCCGGCGACAAGGTTGCGTTCTACATGCGCAACCATCCTGCCTACATGGAGACGCTCGCCGCCTGCTTCAAAGCGCGATTGACGCATGTGAACGTGAACTATCGCTACAAGGCGGATGAGGTTCACTACATCTTCGACAACTCGGATGCCCAGACTGTCGTGTATGGCAGCGAATTTCGTGACATCATCAGCCAGATCCGCCCCAAGCTCGACAAGGTGCAGACCTTCATCGAGGTAACAGATGGCGGCGTGCCCGCGAATTTCGCCAACGACTTCGAACAGCTGGCCGAAACCGGCAACGGAGAGCCGCTGAAGATCGAGCGCAGCGGCGACGACCTCTTCTTCATCTACACCGGCGGCACCACCGGTATGCCGAAAGGCGTGATGTGGACGCATCACGATCTGCGCGAGACCACTCTCGCCGGCCTGCGCCGTCTCGGCCCGGTGCCGGAGTCGATTCCGGAGATCGTGGAGGCGATCAAACTCGCCGGCGCCGGTCCGCGTATCCTGCCGGCCTGTCCCCTCATGCACGGCACCGGCCTGCTCACGGCCATGGCGACGATGGTCAACGGCGGCTGCGTCATCACGCTGCCCGGCGCCAACTTCGACGCCACAGAGCTGTGGAAGTCGGTCGATAAGAACAAGCCCGCCACGGTCGTCATCGTCGGCGATGCCTTCGCCAAGCCGATGCTGAAGGCGCTCGACGAGAACCCCGGCAAGTACGACACCACCAGCATCACCAACATGATCTCGTCCGGCGTGATGTGGAGCGTCGAGGTGAAGCGCGGCCTGCTGAAGCACATTCCGCAGACGGCGCTGACCGACAGCTTCGGTTCGTCGGAAAGCGTCGGCCTCGGCTCCTCGATCATGACCAAGGACGGCGAGATCAGCACCGCGAAATTCCAGATCGGCGAACGCTGCCTCGTGTTCGATGAGAACGACGAGCTGGTGCAGCCCGGCTCCGGCAAGTCCGGCATGATCGCGCAGAAGGAACCGATCCCGGTCGGCTACTACAAGGACGCGGAGAAGACGGCGAAGACGTTCCGCACCATTCGCGGCGTGCGCTACGCGATGCCCGGCGACTGGTGCACCGTCGAGCCGGACGGCACGCTCACCCTGCTCGGACGCGGCAGCGCCTGCATCAATACGGCCGGTGAGAAGGTCTATCCGGAAGAGGTCGAGGAAATCCTGAAGCTGCATCCCGCCGTCAACGACGTGCTCGTCGTCGGCGTGCCGGATGAGAAGTGGGGCCAGGCCGTGACCGCCGTCGTCAGCGTGTCGCCCGGTGCGTCGTTCGACGAAGAAGCCGTGCGTGCACATGTCCGCGACAAGCTCGCCGGTTACAAGACGCCGAAGCGCCTGTTGCCGACAGAGATCAGCCTGCGCGCCCCGAACGGCAAGGCCGACTACAAATCCGCCCGAGACTTCGCGACCCGCGCGCTGGGTCTCGGCTGAACGCTATCTGAGGAGAATTTCCATGAGTGAAGATCGTATCAAAGTCACCGTTGAAGGCGGCGTCGCCGACGTGCGCATGGTTCGCACGGACAAGATGAACGCGCTGGACAACCCGATGTTCGAAGCGCTGGCAAATACCGGCGAAGCGCTGAAAAAGCGCAACGATGTGCGTTGCGTCGTGCTCTCGGGCGAAGGCCGCGCCTTCTGCGCCGGTCTCGATATGGGCAATTTCTCGCAGATGGCAAACGCCGGGCAGAAGGGCGAGCAGCGCAAGCGCGAGGAAGAGATCATCGGCAAGCGCGAATACGGCAACGCCAACCGCGCGCAGCAGGTGGCGATGGTGTGGAAGCAGATCCCGGTGCCGGTGATCGCGGCCGTGCACGGCGTCGCGTTCGGCGGCGGCTTCCAGGTGATGCTTGGCGCCGACATGCGCTACGTCACGCCGGACGTGAAGCTCGCGATCCTTGAGATCAAATGGGGCCTCATCCCCGACATGGCGGGCCTCGTGCTAACCCGCAAGATCTGCCGCGCCGACATCCTGCGCGAGCTCACCTTCACGGGGCGCATCTTCAACGGCCATGAGGCGAAGGAATACGGCTTCGCGACGAAGGTCGTCGCCGATCCGCATGCCGAAGCCATGGCAACGGCCCGCGATATCGCGAGCAAGAACCCGCATGCCATCCGCGCCGGCAAGCGCCTGCTGAACCTCGCTGAGGACGCCAGCGAAGGCGAGATCCTGATGGCCGAGACTGACGAACAGGTCGCGCTCATCTCCTCGCCGAACCAGGTCGAGGCCGTGATGGCCAGCCTGCAAAAACGCGACGCCAAGTTCGCGGATGTTGCATAACTAACTTACATGGTCAGCCTAACGCAGAAGAGACGTTCGCCCGAAGAGTTGAGCGTTGCGTTTCAAAATCAAATACGTGCGCTAGAGGCATCGTGTATCGCTTACGATGGCGGTGCCGCGTGGGAAGCAATGAGGATAGCGACTGCCATCTGTGTACTTGTGCATGATGGAGGTCGCAAAAATCAATCTCTGCTAACCCGACTTGGGTTGAAGCGCACTGTGCAGTTCATTGCGTCCGGGGAAGAGATATCCGGCACTAACCTGTTGCAAGATCAACCTTTAATTCTCATTCAGGTAGGACGAGACGGTGGGCGCTATTTGCCGAAATTAGACAACTTTCCTGAAGCGCGAAGCCTCAAGTTTGGTCATTGGTGGGAGCGTGATCTGATTTTGCGAAGTTCAACCATGTCCATGACAAGGAGAAAATTGGCTTTTGCTCTTCGCAATTCCGAAGGCGGAGCTCATTATGGTCAACTTGACGATGCTGACTATATCGAGGTCCAAGAAAAGCCCGCTTGGTTTACAGATAAAAAGCAACCCTTGCTTGGCGTTGAAGCAGCTACAATGAGACAAATCGGTTGGGAAATACTCCAATCGATTGAAGCGGCCGGACTAAGAAAATAGCCGTATGCGGGCGAGGTTTATCGAACGATCTCACGGAGATTGGCCGCCATTTTCTCGGCGATCATGATCGTCGTCAGGTTGGTGTTCGCACACACCACCGTCGGCATCACCGACGCGTCGACCACGCGCAATCCCTCGAAGCCCAGCACACGGCACGCGCTATCCACCACCGTGCGCGGGTCGCTCACCGCGCCCATGCGGCACGTCGATGTTGCGTGCTGAATGTCAGTGCCATTCGCCAGCGCCCATTGATCGATGTCCGCATCCGACGGCGTGCCGGAGATATCGAGCCCCTGCGAATTGATCTTGCCGATCGCCTTGAAGCTGTCTTGCCGCACCAGATCGATCATCCGCCGGATGCCATCGCGCATCCGCACGCGATCCGATTCCGTCGCGAGCATATTCTCCTCGACCATCGGATCGATGAACGGATCGCGTGACACCAGCCGCACCGTACCGACGGATTCACACTGGTTCACCCAAGCCCCCATGATGCCAAACGCACTGCCCGTCTCGTTGAACAACCCGCGCCCGATGCTGTCGCCGAGGCGGTTCATGAACACGATCATCATATCGGCGGGCTGCGCCCCGCAGAGTTCGGAGCTGTAGCGAATGCACGCATTAGTGTGCCGGAAGCCCGGCGGCGGTGTCGCAAAGTCTTCGAGCGAGACAGCAAACGCGGCCAGCGGATGGTCCTGAAACGAGTCACCGACCGGCAGCTCCGCGCGCACGGCGATGTCGAGCGCCTGCAGATGCTCCGCCACACCAATGCCCGAGCGCATCAGGATCGCCGGTGAATGCACTGCGCCGGCGGCCAGGATGATCTCCCGTCCGCGCAGATCGCGCCAACCGTCCGGTCCTTTCACCCGCACACCGACCGCGCGCGTGCCCTCGAACAGCACACAATCGGCCTGCGAGCCGCCGCGAATGGCGAGGTTGTTGCGGCCCCGCGCCGGCTCCAGATAGCCGTCATTGGTGCTGACCCGCACGCCATCGCGATTGTTGATCGCATAAGGCGACACGCCGAGCGCACCGGGCGCGTTGTGATCGTCCGTCCACAGATAACCGAGATTTAGTGCCGCCTCTGCACCCGCCTGGTCCACCGCGCCCCATCTGGAGATCGGCGCGCGGTAGATCGGAATCGGCCCGCTGTTGCCGTGATAGGGCTTGTCGCCGAAGCGTAGATCGCTCTCGAGCCGGTTGAAGTATGGCAGCACGTCGGCGAACGCCCAACCCTCGCATCCGGCCGCCGCCCAGCCGTCGAAATCCTCCACCGTGCCACGGATCGCGATCTGGCCGTTGATCGCCGAACTCCCGCCGACACCACGCCCGCGCCAGTACGTGCGCGGCTGCTGCACCGCGGTGCGCCGCGATAACAGCTGGTCGTAGCGCAGATGCGCGAATTCGGGCTCGGTGATGATGCGGCTGGGGTTCGGAATGCGCATCGCTTCCGGCGTGTCGGCGGAGCGGTAGTCCGGTCCGGCCTCGATCAGCGCCACCTGACAGGCCGCATTTTCCGACAGCCGCGCGGCGAGCGTGGCACCCGCAGACCCGGCACCGACGATGATGTAGTCGTATTCCATTGCCCCGTTTACCATGTCGACACCCCGTGGTTTTGCGAAGCCCGCCCCGCGCGCTACCGTCCCATTTTGGCACAAAGGCGGTAAACCATGCGCGCGTCCCGTTATCTCGTCGGAGCCAGTCTACTTCTCGCGCTGGCCGCCGCATCGCCGGCCGCTGCCCATGGCAATGGCTATGACAACCACGATGGTTACGAAGACCAGCAGTCGTACGACGACCAGTCTTACGGCGACCGTGACGATCGCGACGGCGGCTACGAGGACCGGGGCTATGATCGCCGAGACGACTATGAACGGCGAGACGAAGGCGGTTATCGCGACGACTATGCCTACCGCGAACCGCCCTGCAATTGCGTACCCGCGCCGCCGCCTCCGGCCTACTATCACCGGACGCGCGGGATCGTGCTGAACGGCCGCCTGAACCTCGATCTCGATGGCGGCGTCGGGTATGGCGGCGGTGGTGACTACGGCGGTGGTGGCGGCGGCGGCGGTTATGCCTACTCGTCCAGCTCCGCGTCGGCCTCCGCGTCCTCCTCGGCCAGTGCCTTCGCGTTCGGCTTCGGCGGCGGCGTCAGCCACGGCGGGGGCCATGGCGGCGGCGGTCACGGCGGCCACGGCGGCTGGGGCTGTGGCGGTCACGGCGGCGGTGGCCACGGTGGTGGTGGCGGCGGTCACCACTAGCCTCAGGGTTCCCATTTTCCACACGATTGTGAGCCGGGCGCACCCAGCCGCCCGCGCACCAGCACGCGCAATAGGTTAAGCAAGATCGCCGACAACCGGGACACCGACTCGTGACCGCAGCCGCCGACGCACCGCCCCCGTCCAGGAGCAACACCGCATTCTTCGGCCACCCGTCCGGTCTGGGCTGGCTCGCCTTCACCGAGTTGTGGGAGCGTTTCTCCTACTACGGCATGGCCGCGCTGCTGGTGCTCTACATGACGCACGCGCTGCTGCAGCCCGGTCATATCGAAAACATTGCCGGCTTTGGCGCCTTCCGCTGGTTCGTTTCGCTGTTCTACGGAAACGCAGATTCGCCTCAGGCACTCTCCTCCAACATCTACGGCGTCTACACCGCCTTCGTGTATCTCACCCCGCTCGGCGGCGGCTTTCTTGCCGACCGTTATCTAGGCCGCACCACGTCGGTAACGATCGGTGCGCTCCTGATGGCGATGGGCCACTTCCTGATGGCCTTCGACGTGAGCTTCGTGTTCGCACTCGTATGCCTGATGTTCGGCGTCGGCTTCTTCAAGGGCAACATCGCGAGCCAGGTCGGCGATCTCTACGGGCCCGAAGATCCGCGGCGCGCCGATGCCTTTCAGATATTTCTGCTGTTCGTCCAGTTCTCGGTGATCGCCTCGCCGTTCGTCTGCGGCTCGCTGGGTGAATGGTACGGCTGGCACTGGGGCTTCGGCGCCGCCGGTGTCGGCATGCTCATCGGCCTCGCGACCTATCTCTTCGGCCGATACTCGCTGCCACCCGAGCCGCCGCGCAAAACGCGTAATACCGCGGCGCCGGTCCGCCCGCCGCTGTCGCGCAACGACTGGATCAAGATGGGCGTGCTCATCGTCCTGCTGCCGGTACTGGCAGTTTCGCTCGTCGGCAATCAGGACATCTTCAACGCCTACCTCGTCTGGTCAGAGCAGAATTATCAGCTCGTGTTCTTCGGCAAGACGATGCCGATCACCTGGCTTCTGTCGTTCGATGCGGTGTTCAGCGCTCTCACCATAGGTGCCGCCGTCGCGTTCTGGCGCTGGTGGGCCACGAAATGGACCGAGCCGGACGAGATCACCAAGATCACCATCGGTGTCTGCATCGCGGCGCTCGCGCCTTTGATGCTGGCAGCCGCATCCGTGGTGGTCGCGACGACGCATCAGAAAGTCGGCCTCGTCTGGGCCGTGGGCTTCCATCTGATCAACGACCTCGGCTTCGCCAACGTCTTCCCGGTCGGTCTGGCGCTTTACTCGCGCGCCGCACCAAAGGGACTCACCGGTCTCGTCATTGGCCTGTTCTACCTGCACCTGTTCGGGGCCAACCTGTTTGTCGGTTGGGTCGGCGCACTGCTGGAGAAGATGTCGGCCCCGTCGTTCTGGCTGCTGCATGTCGGCCTGATGCTCGGCGCCGCAGCGATCTTGATGGTGGTCCGCTTTTCGTTCGGCAAAATTCTGGCGCCCGCTTACAGCGAGGCCGACATGGCGGTGGAGAGAACGGCAGCTTAAGCCGCCGCCTTCTGCGCCTTCGCCCACTCGTCGCGGATCCACTCAGCGCAGGCGATGGAGTGCTCGAAAAGCGAGTACTTCGCGCCGCCGCCGTAGTCCGGCCACGGGATGAACTCGGTCGAGATGGTCGCCAG
>DATAHD010000259.1:0-3672 GCA_036263395.1 Rhizomicrobium sp.
GCCGCGCTTTGCCGCAATGGATCAGCCGGTCGCGCCGTTCAAGATCAGCGACGACATCTATTATGTCGGCGCCAGCGACGTGACGTCGTTCCTGATCGTCACCGACGCCGGCCTCATCCTCACCGACGGCGGTTTCCCCGACACGGCGCAGCAGATCGAAGCCAACATCAAGGCGCTCGGTTTCGACATCAAGAACGTAAAGATCCTGATGAGCAGCCACGCCCATTTCGATCACGCCGGCGGCCTCGCCGAGTTGAAACGCGCCAGCGGCGCCACCTTCGTCGCCTCGCGCGGCGACGCGCCGGTGCTGAAAGCCGGCGGCACGAAGGATTTCATCGACCTCGGCAAGGGCACACGCTTCGACCCGATCAAGGTCGACCGCTTCCTTAGCGATGGCGAACAACTGACCCTCGGCCACACGACCCTGATTATCCATCTCACACCGGGCCACACCCGCGGCTGCACCAGCTGGTCGATGACGACGCACATCGACGGCAAACCTGAGCAGGTGCTCTACATCTGCAGCCTGACGGTGCTGCCCGATTATCGCCTGCTCGGCAAAGCGAGCTATCCCGGCATCGCCGACGACTTCGCGCATTCCATCGCCCTGCTGAAGTCGCTGCCCTGCGATATCATGCTCGCCTCGCATGGCATATTCTTCGGTCTGACCGACAAGCGCGCGAAGATGGAAGCCGGCGACAAGACAGCGTTCGTGAATCCAGACTCGTGCAAGACGTACCTCGCCCACGCCGAGAAGGACTACAACGACGAACTCGCGAAAGAGCGGGTTGCTCCGTAACTTCTCTTTCTCTCACGTCGTCATGGCCGGTCGACCCGGAGCGAAGCGCAGGGCGTACCGGCCATCCATTGCCTCATTGGTCAAGAACAAGTCTCGCTGGTCACACATCGAGGCAGTGGATGGCCGAGATGGCTTCCGCTTCGCTCCAGCTCACCCGGCCATGACGCCGTTAGATTTGGGTTTTACGCCGCCATCTCTCTGCACCGCGCAGCGCATGTGCGGCACGCTTCCACGCACGCTTCCATCCCGTCGAGCCGTTCGCAATCGTCGGCGCAGGTATCGCACACCTCGGCACACAGCCCGCACATCTGCTTGTGAAACTGGCTCTTGTGGCTCATCAGATCCGCCGCCGTGGAACAGATCGCGGCGCAATCCACCATCAGACGGAAATGCTGCGGGCTGATGTGTTCGCCGCCCGCTTCGAGGCAATGCGTCATCGCCATGCCGAGGCAGGTCTTGTGGCAGGCAAGACAGGCGTCGATGCAGCCGTCGGTTTCATGGCTCGTCGCGTGCATGGCCACCACTCCTGCTAGAAACACCCTCGACGCGAAAAGCCGCGGCGGCGCGATTGGTTCCGGCCGGCTCTGTCGGTTTACACTGCTAATGTTAGGGTGCATCACAAACGATAAGGGAGAGTGTCATGCGGCCGAACCGGCTGAAGCAAATCTGGGCGAGCGGCAAGTCCGCCACCAATGCGTGGCTTGCGATCCCGTCGATCTTCTCCGCCGAGATGATGGCGCAGCAGGGCTGGGACAGTCTCACCGTCGATATGCAGCACGGCCAAGCCGGGTATTCCGACCTCATCGCGATGCTGGTCGCGATCTCGACCGGCCCGTCGGTGCCGCTGGTGCGCGTGCCGTACAACAATCCCGGCGACGTGATGCGCGCGCTCGATGCCGGCGTCTACGGCGTCATCTGTCCGAACGTCGACACGGTTGAACAGTGCCAGGCGTTCGTGAATGCGATGCGCTATCCGCCGCTCGGCACCCGCAGCCTCGGCCCGCACCGCGCCACGATCTATGGCGGCGCCGATTATGTCGCGAAGGCGAACGAGACGGTGCTCGCCATCGTGCAGATCGAATCCAAGCTCGCGCTGGAAAATGTCGATGCCATCGCCAAGATCGAAGGCCTCGACATGCTCTATGTCGGCCCCTCCGATCTCGCCTTCTCGCTCGGCCGCGCCCCGCGCCTCGATACCGACGATCCGGTGACCTCGAAAGCGATCGACGAAATCCTCGCCGCCGCGAAACGTGCGGGTCTCAAGTCCGGCATCTACTGCGCCAGCATCGAGTACTCGAAGAAGATGATGGACAAAGGCTTCGACCTCGTCACCGTTGTCAACGACCAGGCCCTCATCGGCACCGGCCGTGCGATGGCACAGGCATTCAAGTAATCTTCACCTCCCCTTGCGGGGAGGTCGAAAATCCGGATGCGCGGCATCCGGATTTTCGGGTGGGGGCGGTGGTGTAACAAACTCAGCTCTTCAGCGAACTCCTTCAAAAGGAGTTGCCCATGAACAAGCTCTTGCTCGCCGCCGCATTCGCACTCGCCGCAGTCAGATCGGCTTACGCCGCGCCACTCAACGTGGTCGAGCTGTTCACCAGTCAGGGCTGCTCCGATTGCCCGCCAGCGAATGCGAACTTCCGCGAGATCGCGGATCGCCCCGACGTGCTCGCGCTCAGCTTCAGCGTCACCTACTGGGATCGCCTCGGCTGGAAGGACACCTTCGGCAAGCAGGAGTTCACCCGCCGCCAGTACGAATACGCCAAGGACTTCCAGTCCAATCCCTACACGCCCCAGATCGTCATCGACGGCCGCACCGATCTCATCGGCAACGTGAAGCGCGAGATCGAAGACACCATCGCGAAACAGCAACCGCTTAGCGGTCCGGCGATCACCATCGCAAACAACAAGCTGTCGGTCGCCGCGCAGCCCCATCCCGCGCACAGCGCCAATGTCTGGCTGGTCCGCTACGACCCGCACGTCGTGAACGTCCCCGTCGGCCGCGGCGAAAACGCCGGCGCCGTCCTCCCCCACCGCAACGTCGTCCGCGAACTCACCCGCCTCGGCAGCTGGAACGGCGACGCGGAAACCTATGACCTCCCGAACGCCCAGCCCGGCCTCGCCACTGCCATCCTGGTCCAGGATATCCACGGCCCGGTCCTGTCCGCCCTGAAGCTCTAATGTCCGGATCCATAGCTCTTACCCCCGAGGTAATGGAATTCGGCAAGCCCCGCGCCTAACCTCGCTCCCATGACCATCCAACCCGTCGGCAGTCATTTGCGGCAGTGGCGGCAGCGTCGCCGTTTGTCTCAGCTCGATCTCGCTTTGGAGGCGGACATTTCTGCGCGCCATCTCAGCTTTCTCGAAACCGGCCGCTCGGCGCCGAGCCGCGAGATGATCCTGCGTCTCGCGGAGCAGCTCGAAATCCCGATGCGCGAACGCAACGTGCTGCTCGTCGCCGCCGGCTTCGCGCCGATATTCCCCGAACGCTCCCTCGCCGATCCCGCACTCGCCCCGGCGCGGGCCGCGATCGACATCATCCTGGAATCGCACAAGCCCTATCCCGCCTTCGCGCTCGACCGCCATTGGACCGTCGTCGCCACCAACAGCGCGCTGCAGGAGCTTTACGAAGACGTGCCGGAGTGGCTGACCAAGCCGCCGATCAATGCGCTGCGCCTCAGCCTTCATCCCGAAGGCGTCGCACGCCGCTGCGAAAATCTCGCCGAATGGCGCGCCCATCTGCTGCATCGTTTGCGGCAACAGGTCGAACTCACAGCCGATCCCAAGCTCATCGCGCTGCAGAAGGAGATGCTCTCCTATCCCGCGCCGCCGGAGCCGCATGCAAAACCGCTCGGCGATGCGATCATCGT
>DATAHD010000260.1:0-7304 GCA_036263395.1 Rhizomicrobium sp.
CGCGCGAATGCCCGAGCTTCAGCGAGGGCCGGATCAGGGGTAAGGGGTGAGGGGGAGAGCGAGGCTCAGCCCTTGAGATGCAGCCCCTCGCTCCCTCCGCTGCGGACCATGACCACCTTCGCCGACATCACCCGCGACGCCGAAACGGACGAGGCCATCCTCGGCCTCATCCTTGTTGGCTCGCGCGGCAAAGGGTTCGAGAACGAGCACTCCGACCACGACGCGATCCTCATCGTGCAGGACGACGCCGCCGCCGCGATCCGCGCACGCTACGCCGATGTCGCCAATATGGACCTCATGATCCTCACATCCGTGCAGTTCGATGCCTATGCCGCGTGGGATTCGCCGATGTCCTGGGACCGCTACAACTTCGCCCACACCAAACTGTTGGTCGACAAAACCGGCGCGCTTGCCGCCTGCATCGCGGAGAAGGGCGCAATACCGGAAGACAAACGCAAGAGCGTGATCGACGCCCGCATCGATGCGTACGTCAACGGCAGCTATCGCTCCGTGAAATGCATCCGAAACGGCAACGCCCTCGGCGCCCATCTCGAAGCGTCGAACGCCATGCTCGATCTGATCGCATTGGTCTTCGCCCTCAACGGTTGCCACGCACCGTTCTACGGCTATCTCGAAAAAGAACTCGCCGCCTACCCGCTCGCGAAGCTGCCGCTCCCGCGCGAAGACTTCCTCGCCACCCTGCGCCGAGTCCTCGAAAGCGCCGATCTGCAAGCACAACAAGCCCTCCTCACCGCCACAGAAACCCTGTGCCGCAGCGAAGGCCGCGGCGCTGTGTTCGACAGATGGGACGGCAAAGACAAATGGGCGATGACGTTTGCGCGCTGAGTAATGACTAGGCCGCGTCCCGGCCTCGTTGTGCCATGTGCGCTTTCAATTGGGCATCGAGGAAAAACGTGTCGCGTGCGATGGCATCTTTGGGGCCATACTCGCTCAGCACTGTCACCATCGCATCCCAGACATCGCCGTCGCTATGACGAGCGCCGTGCTTGGCGAGGCGGCCGAAATTGAGCGGCGCGGTTTGCCGGACCAGATCGGCCAGCGTTTGCATATCGCGCGGCAGCCGTTGTGGGTCGAACCTAGCGATCGCAACGCCCACCGGAATGGCCCCCGCCAATCCACCCGCCGCTGTAATCCAGTCCAAACCTTTAACCGCCGACCAAACAATGATGGCGGCTATAGCACCCAACGCGATCGCGCAGCCTACGGCGCCGAACGCGGTCAAACGCAACGCCGGAAGCTGCAGGCCGCTCCTCTCTTCGAGTGCCTTGAACGCGCGCCGCGCACTGTGCTCTTCGAGTAACGCGATCGGCGACGCCGGTGTCAGCCGCGCGGCGTACCCCATCTCGCGCAGCGCCCGGCGCAGCCGATAGAACGTCATCGCGCTCGCGCACTTTCGGTCGGCATCGTTCGGCGGCAGTTTCCGCAGCAACAGATCGTACAGATCGCCGACGGTCTGCACCGTCTCGGCCTCGTCATTGCGGAACGTGACATCGAACAACCGCTCGATATCGACAATCAGGTCGATTTCGTCACCGTCACCAGCCAGGGTAAGACAGTTCGGCATCCGCATACCTCACATCTGCGGCCCTTAAGATACCGCGAATGTGCGACGCGCAATTTTCACCTCCCCCTTGCGGGGAGGTCGTTTCATACCGCGACAGCGGTGTGAAACGGGTGGGGGCTGCCGCCCGCTCAGCCTTTGAACGCCTTCTCCAATCCCGCCACGTCCAGCTTCACCATCGTCAGCATCGCATCCATCGCGCGTTTGCGTGCGGGTGCATCGCCGCTCTTCATCATCTGCTGGAACTGCTTCGGCACGATCTGCCAGCAGAGGCCATAGCGGTCGCGCAGCCAGCCGCATTGCTCGATCTCGCCGCCTTTGCCCAGCGCGTCCCAATAGCGGTCGATCTCCGCCTGGTCGTCGCATTCGATGACGAACGAGATCGCATGATTGAACGGATCGAGCGGCCCGGCGCTGATCGCCATGAACGGCTGCCCCATCAGGGTGAACTCGACGATCACCACCGACCCCGGCGGCCCGGCCGGCGATTCCGACGGCGAGGTTGAGACGAGATCGACCGACGAGTTCGGTAGCACCGACGCGTAGAAGCGCGCCGCCTCCTCCGCGTTATCGACGTACCAGAGGTGGGGCAGGATCCGGGACATGGCGGCCTCGCGCGGTTCTTAAAGGTTACGCTGGTACGACGCGCCCGGTGCCGTGGCCCCGACCATCATGCCAAAAATAACCCTCTAATACCACTTTTGTTCTTGTTTTATGGCTATAATTGTCTATTATGAAGGAAGAAACAGAAGGATGCTTTGCCGTGCCTGCGCCTGAAACCGAACCCAAGCCCTTGGAAGACATCGCGGATCTGCTCCGGGAGGAGCTGCGCGAATGCCACCATTTCATCCGCTCGTGCTTTGCCGATGCCGCCAGCGTCCGCAACGACTTCGACACTCAGCAGAATTCGATGAAGCTCGCCGCCCGCCTGATCCAGTCGAGCGCCAGCCTCGCCATCGCCCTCAAGCGCCTCGAAGGCACCCGCCAGGACATCGTCGTGACCCACGCCGCGGAGGCTGCGGGATAAGGGGGGCCTGCCCCCCGAAGCTCCCAACGGGAGCGCAGGGGGTACCCCCGCCATTTTTGCAAACGAATGTACCCATGCCGCGCAGAAAGACAGACCGTAAGCGAGGCGGTCAGCCCAGAAACCGCAACGCCTTGAAGACCGGATTGCGCACGCGTGCCGCGCGCGCGTTTCGCGCCGAGGTGCGCTTGCAGATCGCGCAGTGCAGAGCGCTCGTCGCCATCGTGCACACGACACCCGGCCTCACACGCATGCGTCCACCGGCATCACACGACAGTGCACGCGACGCTGCATACACCGCTGATGCGATCGCGCCGCGCAACGGCAGCATCGCGCCCGTATGACGCCATCGCTGCATCAACACACAGCACAAAAGCAAAAGGGCGACTCCAATCGGAGCCGCCCTTCGCCTAAGCAAACTCTGCGCGCGAACTTAACCGCGCGTACCCGTGAACGGGAACGAGCCGAACGAGCCGGCCTTCACGTTGCCATTGAGGTTGTCGCCGGCAACGGTGCCTGCGAACTCAAGGGTCATCGGGAACGGCGTCGTGATCGACATCGCCCAGGAGACGTTGTCTCCATCGACTTTGCCGTTCGCGATATCCATCGAACCCTGCGCGCCAGCCGCTGTACCCGACAGCACACCGCCATCGTTCTTCAGCGTGACGACAGATTTCTGCGCCCCCATGGGCGAATTCACTGTGACATTCCAGGTGCCGTCGACGGCCATGGTGTTTTCCTCCGTTGGATCGCGGCATCTAATAGAGACGGCACGAGTGACGCAAGCGTCATTGATTGTGAAATGCGCTTTTCGCCACGGAAATATGGTCCATTTGACGAGGCCACGCGTACCGAAACATGTGGTGCGAACAGCGGATTCCAAGCCCGTGAAGATGATGATTGTCGGTTATATCGTCTGCCTCGTCGTGTTTTTGGGGCTCGACGCGATCTGGCTCACCGTCGCCAACAACACTTTGTATCAACCGACCATCGGCGAGCTATTGGCATCCAAGCCGAACATCGCCGCGATCGCGGTGTTCTATCCGGTTTACGTTGCAGGCGTTCTCTACTTTGCACTCGGCCCGGCACTGAATGACGGCAATTGGACAGAGGCGCTGATCCGCGGTGCGCTGTTCGGCCTCTTCTGTTACGCGACGTACGATCTCACCAACATGGCGACACTCAAGGTCTGGTCGCTCAAACTAACACTGCTAGACATTACATGGGGCACCTTCCTCACCGGCGCCGCCTCCACAATGGGCTTCCTCATCACGCGCCTCGTTCTGCGCTAGAGTGCGCCCCGGGGAATTTCGGGGCATCACCATGAATCGCAACACACGCATCGCGATCTACGCGATCATCGCCGTCCTCGCGCTCACCGGCACCTGGAGCCAGAACCTGCAGTACGGTCCCGGCCTTTCCGGCTTCCTGCCCGACATGAAGGCGAACCCGGCCGCGCGTTCGGTCACCGTCGATATTTTCCTGATGGCGCTCAGCGCCGCGTTCCTGATGGTCTATGAGGCGCGCCGCGTCGGCGTCCGCTTCGTCTGGGCCTACGTCTTCTTCGGCTTCACGGTGGCGATCAGTGTCACCTTCCCGCTCTTCCTCATCGCGCGTGAATTCGCCCTCGGCAAAAGCGAAACGGCGAGACCGGTGGGCCTCGCCGCTTACGATTACGTCGGCCTCGTCCTCGCCGCCGCAGCGGCGGGCTGGCTCACCTGGTACACGCTGTTCGCCTAACTCACCGAACCGCGGCCATGCGCGAGCCAGTTCGCGCATTCCGGCCCAAGCTCCTTCAGCGCCTTCGCCTCATACGCAGCGACGTCGTCTTTGGTCAGCAGATCGCGCCAGCGATCGTTGGTGCCTTTGTTGATGAAGCTCTCGGCGCCGCCTTCCCACAGCGCACCGCCCAGCGGTGCCGACAGCGCGGCATGCTTCTTCATGTAGTCGAAGGTGCAATGCTCCACGAGCGTCGGCCACTTCGCCTCATCGATCGTCTCGTCCAGGAAGCTCGCGATGCGCCGCATCTCGCCGCCCAGGTCGCGCTTCAGGTCGTTGAAGTGTACGAACATCACATTCGGCAGATCGCGCAGCGCCCACCAGCTGCGGACATTCTCCCAGAACGGCCAGAACGGATATCCGTCCTTCTCCAGCCAGCGGCGGAAGTACGGCACCACTTCCATATCGAGGTGCTCCATCTTCGGACCCACGAGCCCCGGCGTGTCGTTCAGCATCGCGTACCAGGCGTCATTGGCGCGCGCGTGATGATGATAGGCGCTCCACAGCACGTCGCGGCCGTCGCGCCCGATGTAGATGTATTTCGCCTTCGGCGAGAACACGAGCGCATCCACCGGCAGATGCGTCTTCACAAAGCGGCGATGCGTCTGCGCCTCGAGACCTTCCAGCTTCACCTCGCGCGGCGGCACACGCAGATCAAGCCACGGCGACAGCATGCCGACGTCGAGACCCTCGGCACCGTTGTGCAGGATCTGCCCGACGATCTGCTGCGTCCACGTTGTGCCCGACTTGGCATAGGTCGAGATCACGACATCGCCATCGCGAAACTTGAAGTCGTTCCAGACGGTGGAATCGAAATGGTTGCTGTGAAACTCGCGCGTCTTCTGCGGCCAGTGTGTCATGTGCGGATAACCCCTCTGCACTCTCATGCGAGCGCATCTAGGGATCGCTTATACGAAGTTCAATCGCGCGGCTCGACGGGGCGCGTCAGCGGAACGATCTCTATGCTCCCGATCACACCGGTGACAGTTGACCCATCGTCCGACAACGGAAGGACAAGCACTTCCACTTCTAGGAAAGCGCGCGGCGGATACGCCGTCTGCGACGGTCCGGCGCCTGCCGGCTTGCCCTGCTTCACGCACAGGCTGACCAGGTCGAAGAAGCGACCGAAGAACTGCGGCGCCTGCGGCTGGATCTGCTTCAGCGTGGCACCGGCCAGATGATGCCCGAAATACTGCACCGCGCGATCGCCGCCCATGCGGAAGCGGAAATCCGCGCCGCCATCGACGACGTCCATCAACCACACCCAGCCCAGCTGCTCGCGCATATCGGACGGGTTGATCTCGTTGCGCATTGGCGCAAAGCGCGTGCCGCGCAATTGTGTCCAATACGCAAACAGCCGCTTTAAACGCTCGCTGGCAATGCCATCGGCGCTCTCCACAATGCGATGTGCGGACGGCTGCGAATCCACCCTCAAACTTACCTGCCGGTTACTGCTGGCGTCGCTTATGGCACAGAAGGGAACTACGCCATTCCCAAAGTGACGCCTGCGACAACTATTCAACGCTTAGACGACGAAGTTGTTTCCGCACGCATCAATTGCGGAGAGATCGTGTCCTATTGCATGCGCGCGAACACAATCGCGCCACAGTGAATTGCGCGCCGTGCGTCTCAGCCATGCAACGCGAACAGCTTCTCGAAATTTCGTGAATAGAAATCGGTCACTGCGCTGTTTGCACAGTCTTTCATCGTCGCTTCGAATCGCCCCAGCGGATTGCGCCCGCCTTCGACGTGCGGGTAGTCGCTGGAAAACAGATACAGCCGCGAATCGCTCTGCCGGATCAGATCGCCGACGTCTTCATACGGATACGGCGTGAATGCCATCTGCGCGATGATCTGCTCGCTCGGCCGCCGCTTTAGCGCTGCTAGGTCAGGCTCCGATTTGCGCCAGATCTCCGCGATCCAGTCGAGCCGTTTCAGCAGCGACGGCACCCATCCCGCGCCAAGTTCGATCACGCCGCCGCGCAAATTCGGATGCCGCTCGAGCACACCATCCAGCACCATCGTGCCGACGAACGTCTCCGCCGCGTGATGCAGCGCCGTCATGTCCTTGCCGCGCACATTCTCGCCGCCGCCCAGCCAGTCCGTCGGCACGGCGCGGCCGGTGTTCATCCACGCCTTGTCGATCTGCAGCGCGACGCCGCCGACATGCAGCACGAACGGAATCTCCAGATCGGCCAGTCGCGCCCACACCGGATCGAGCTCGTTGTGTCCCGGCGAACGTTCGCCACAGGCACGGTGCGGAATCCACGCCGCACGCAGGCCCAGCTTCTGCGCGTGCCCGATCTCCGCCAGCGCCATCGCGGTATCGTCGAGCGGCACCAGCGCCACGCCCATCAGGCGTTCGTCCTTGCCGCAGAACTCCGCCATCGCGCGGTTGTGTGCCCGCGCCGCGGCATAGCGGTGCTCGACACTGCGCTGTTCGTTGAAAGCTTCCGTTTCCGCAAACGTCGCGAACACCAGCTGGCGCGCAAAGCCCAGCATGTCGAGTGCTTTGCTCCGCTCATCACGGTTAAAGGCGCCTAGCGCCAGATAGCCTTTCGGCCCCGCGATCAGTTGATCGCCCATCGCTAGCAGCTCTTCGACACGTTCGCTGCTATGCGCGCCCGTCATGGCCGCATCGCCAAGTTCGGTCTGCAGCCGCGGCGCGCTCACCGTGATCTTCGGCATCGCCTCGCGAAACTGCGGATCAGCATGGGAAATCAGGAAATCCGGCAGCTCCATGATGTGGCTGTCGGCGTCATAGAAGGTGTGACCGCTCGCATATGCCATCGCTTGAAACCTGATCCCGCTGCCCCACCTAACCGTACTTCTAGCCGCGTTCTGCGGCAATTCGGGAGATTATCGTGCATCCGCTACTCAAGTGGACGGCCATCGTCACCGGTGGTGTGGCCGCCGTCG
>DATAHD010000261.1:0-5690 GCA_036263395.1 Rhizomicrobium sp.
GTTCGGCAACAGGATCGCGGGCCGCGCCCCGTTCTTCTGCTCCGGCGTCACAATGAACGGCGCCAGAAACAACCCTTCGCGTGTCCCGTTCAGCGGCAGGATGTGTTTGTCCGGATCGACACTGCCATCCGGCAGCTGAAAGCGCCGCCTGATCCATCCCGATGCCGCCTCGCGCCAATCGGCCGTGCCATTGATCGCGGGATACTCGCCGAACTGATGCGCATGCTTGGCCAGCGCCTCTTTCACAAACTCCGGCACCACGCCGCGCGGATCGCCGACCGAGATGTTGATCACCGGCTCACCGGGCGTCTCGTTCTCGAGCAGCGTCGCCAGCAACGCAAACGAAGACGGCGGAAGCTCAACCAATCGGCCGGGAAGCTGCATGACAACACCTGAATGTGAGGCCGCGACTTTAGGCGGGCACGGACTCAGCGTCCACGCAGACCGGGTACGCGTTCCGGACAGTGCAGAAACATTGATGTCCGCGATGTTTCTGCAACCTCCCGCGATCCTGCGTGAAATATCGTACACGCCGGGAATAAACCGCCGCCCTCGCCGGTATAACCCCGTCATGGACGACCGCCGCCGCAGGTTCGAGGCTGAAGCCCTGCCGCATCTCGATGCGGCCTACAATCTTGCCCGATGGCTCTCGCGCTCGCCGAGCGACGCGGACGACATCGTGCAGGACGCGATGCTGCGCGCTTTCCGCGCCTTCGACGGTTTTCGCGGCGGCGACATCAAGCCGTGGCTGCTCACCATCGTGCGCAACTGCTGGCGCAACCGCGGCCGCGATGTGCGTCGCCGCAACCACGCGCCGCTTCCCGAAGACGACGCTGCGCTCCCCAGCGCCGATCCCGATCCCGAAGCCTTCGCGGCGCAAGCCAGCGACGGTCGCCGCCTCGACACGTTGATCGCATTGCTGCCGAACGACTTCCGGGAAGTGCTGATCCTGCGCGAGATGGAAGACCTCTCCTATCGCGAGATCGCCGACGTCACCGGCACACCGATCGGCACGGTGATGTCACGCCTCGCCCGCGCCCGCGCGATGCTGAAAGACAAATGGCTGGCGGAGGACCGCGTATGAGCTGCCCCGAATTGCCCCGCACCCAGGCCTATCTCGACGGCGCGCTCGATAGTGCCGCCTCGCGGGAAGCCGAAGCGCATCTCGAAACCTGCGAAGAATGCCAGGCGATGGCAACTGCCGCCGCCGAACTCAGCGACGCGCTGCGCACCAGCGCGACGCACCACCGCGCCTCGCCGCAACTGCGCGCCAGCGTCTATCGCATGCTCGAGGTGGAGATCGCGCCGCGCCGCAATCCCGTGCGCCGCAGCTTCTGGTTCGGCGCCTTCGGTGGCGCCGGTGTCACCGCGCTCGCCGCCTCGCTCTCGCTGTTCCTGATCCTGCCGCCCTCCGCCGCCACGCTCGCCGATGCCGTCACCGACGCGCACACCGGCGCGTTGATGCGCGGCCAGATCTTTGAAGTCGCGTCGAGCAATCACCACACCGTGAAGCCGTGGTTCGCGGGCCGCGTCGCCGTCTCGCCACCGGTTGTCGATTTCGCCAAGCAAGGCTTCGTCCTCACCGGCGGCCGCATCGATGACATCGCCGGCAGCCGCGCCGCCGTCGTCACCTATCGTCACGGTGCGCATGAGGTCGATCTCTTTGTGTGGGCCGATCGCGGTTCGCGCCTGCCCGGCGAGACGATGCGCCACGGCTATCGCGCGATCTTCTGGAAGAACGGCGACTTGAACTTCGCCGCCGTCTCCGACACCGAAAGTGCCGAGCTGAAAAAATTCATCGCCCTCGTGCACGCTGCGCCGGAATAAATCGCATCGTCCATCGGTCATGCGCCTTGCAACACACAAGGCTCATCCGATGGACAAACTCTCCCGCCGCAACGCGCTCAAATGCCTCGGCACCGGTGCCGGCACACTCTTCGCACTGTCCGGCGGCGTCTTCTCCGCAATCGATCTCGCGCACGCGGCAACGCACGACAGAAGCCTGAAGCCGCTGTTCCTGCAGATCAGCGACACACATATCGGTTTCAACAAGGACGCGAACCCCGACGTCATCGGCACGCTCAATCGCAGCATCGATCTCGTCAACGCGCTTCCCGCAAAACCCGCCTTCGCAATTCACACCGGCGACATCACGCATCTGTCGAAAGCGGAAGAGTTCGACACCGCGAACCAGTTGCTCGGCCGCCTGAATATGGGCGATCTCCACGCCGTCCCCGGCGAGCACGATGTCACCGATGGTCCCGGCACTGAGTTCTTCGCGCGCTTCGGCAAAATCTCGAACAACCGTGGCTACTACAGCTTCGACGCCGATGGCGTGCACTTCATCGCGCTCGTCAACGTCATGCACTTTCAGCCCGGTGGTCTCGGTACGCTCGGCGACGATCAACTCGCGTGGCTGAAAGACGATCTCGTCGGCCGTTCGGCCAGCCAGCCCATCGTCGTCTTTGCGCATATGCCGATGTGGACGATCTACGAGCCATGGGGCTGGGGCACCGGCGACAGCGATCAGGCCTTCGCGCTGCTGCGCCGCTTCGGTTCGGTCACCGTTCTCAACGGTCACATCCATCAGATCGTGCAGAAGGTCGAAGGCAACATCACCTTCCACACCGCGCGCTCGACCGCCTACCCGCAACCCGCGGCCGGTGTCGGCAACGGTCCCGGTCCGCTGAAAGTGCCGGACACGCAACTCGCCGCGATGCTCGGCATCACCACCGTTAGCGCGCGCGGCCCGCATCTCGCGCTCACCGACGCAACCCTCGCTTAAGTCACCACACCAAGGATCACAGACATGCTCACCAAACTGCTTCCGCTCGCCGCCGCTTTCCTGATCGCAAGCACTGCGAACGGCTTCGCGGCCGACAACGTCATCACGATCAAGAATTTCGACTACTCGCCGATGATGCTGACGATCGCCGCCGGCTCCAGCGTGACGTGGAAGAACCTCGACGGCGAACCCCACACCGTGGTCAGCGTCGACGGCCAGTTCCGCTCGCAGGCGCTAGACCAGAACGACAGCTTCACTTTCAAATTCGCCAAACCCGGCGACTACAAATACATCTGCTCCATCCACCCCAGGATGACGGCGATGATCATAGTGAAGTAGCCGCCGCGAAGGATGTCAGCGGAGCAATCCCCTGACATCCTTCAGCAGCACGAAGAGGTGCAGTGGATCGGTCGGCGACGCGATGAAGTCGAAGTGCTCATAAAACGCGCGGGCGCGATCGTTCTTCGCATGAACCGCAAAGGCGCGAATACCCGCGATGTCCGCCGCCTGAAGCGTGCGCATCAAGGCATCCTTTAACAGCATCGCGCCGATACCCTTATCCTGCCAGCATCGGTCGACGGCCAGCCGCGCGAGAATCATGATCGGCACCGGATAGCGTCCGAGCCCTTTTGTCAGGCGCTCAGGTGCGTTTTCAGTAGTGACCTCGCCGACCACGAGCGTGTGATAACCCGCGATCTTACCATTGTCCGTCAAGACATACGTGCGCGACGCGCTGGCGTTCTGGTTTTGCAGGGCGTAGCGCTGCAAGAAGCGGTTCAGCGGCTCCTCGCCGCAATCGAAATCGGTGGTATCGCTTTTCGCGTCGAGCTTGCCGATCTCCACGCGATCAGCGCTCGTTGAGCAACTTCTTCAGCCGCGGCATCGGCCGGGGCGGTGCGTCCAACGCATCGATAAACTTGCGCCACTGCTTGGCGTCTAGCGCAAATTCGCGCCGGTCTGGAAGCGTCTCATCCGCCCGTGCCAGCGCACTTTCCAGAACGAACTCGCTCAACGAACGCTTGGCCACTTCCGCCGCAAGGTTGAGCTTGCGCTTGGCTTCCGGCGTCAACCGAAGATCGACTTTCTCAGAACGGACGGGGCTGGACATGGGCGCACTTCCTTCGAAACCACCGTAGCAGCTTTGCCAGACAATGTCATGACAATAGTAGAACGCTTGGCCGAACAAAAAGGGGCACCCAGCCGGGCGCCCCTTTCCGTAAAATGGCCCGCAGCCTCAGAAGTGATACGCCACCGCCACCCGCACCGCGCTGTTGCGCACGGAGATGCGGCGGTCGTTCCACTCCGGCGCTTCGCCGGCGTAGCGCGTGTTGCCGAAATCTTCGTAGAGATATTCGGCGCGCACGCTGACATCCTCGCTGACCGCGCGCTCGATGCCGGCGCCCAGGTTGAAGCCCGACAACGTGCGTGACCGCGCGAAGTTAAACACCATCGGCACCGGCGGGTTTGCAGGATCGTAGCAAAGCCCGACCAGCGACAGCTTGGTGTCGGCGAACGAGTAACCCGCCGCCGCATAGAACAGCATCGGTCCGCTGGTCCAGCCGAGGCGCCCGCGCACCCGCCCGCTCCAATCGGTCTTCAGATGGTTGAGCGTGGTGAAGGAATCGTGCGCCGAGGTGAAGCAGCCGTCGACCTTGGTGCACGCCGTCACGCTAGACGTGCCGTTACCACTGGTGATGTCGCCTTCGATGCCGAACACGGTGGCGCCGCTCTGCCAGTTGAAACCGGCAACACCGCCGGCTGCGAGCGATGTGTGCTCCTTGCGGTCCTGCAGCAGCACATCATTCAGATCGCCCGGCAGGGCGTAATGCGTGTTGCCGAAGTTTACATCGACGATGGCGCCAGCATACGCGCCGCTCCAGTTCAGCACGCCGTCATCCGCCATGGCGGCGGCACCCGACAAAAGACACGCCGCCGCTGTGAGCAGCAGCAGTTTTTGAATTTTCATGAGCCCCTTTCGCTGGATGACGAAAATGCATCCGGGCGCGTGGGTACTGCGGCGCACCGCACGCGGCCAGTGAAAGGGTTGTCATGTTTTGCACAGGCGCAGCATCCCAACCGGCATGCGCACCTGCATCCATCGCAAAAAAAAGGGGGCGCCCCGCGAAGGGCGCCCCCAAGTTCACGCACAGGGGAAGACTATGAGTGAACCGTTTCGCCGTGCAGGTTGATGTCGAGTCCTTCGACTTCAACTTCGCGGCTGACACGAAGACCGATCACGATGTCGATCAGTTTGAGGATGATGAACGTCGCGACGGCGCAGTACACGAACACACCGACCACGTCGTAGAGCTGGATCAGCATCTGGCCCGCATTGCCATCCGTCAGCCAGCCCTTGCCCAGGCTGTTGATCGCGTTGGAGGCGAACATGCCGGTCATGATGGCGCCGAGCGCGCCGCCAACACCGTGCACGCCCCAGGCGTCGAGGCTGTCGTCGTAGCCGAGCAGCTTCTTCATCCACACGGCCGAGAGGTAGCAGACGACGCCGGCGGTCAGGCCGATGATGAGTGCGCCCATCGGGTCGACGAAGCCGGAGGCTGGGGTGATCGCCACGAGGCCGGCCACTGCGCCGGAGATCATGCCGAGAACCGACGGCTTCTTCGCGATGATCCACTCCACGACCATCCACGCCAGCGACGCTGCCGCGGTTGCGATCTGCGTTGCCGCCGCCGCCATGCCGGCATTGACGTTCGCCGTCACCGCGGAACCCGCGTTGAAGCCGAACCAGCCGACCCAGAGGAGCGAGGCGCCGATGACGCTGAGCACCAGGTTATGCGGCGCCATGTTCTCGGTGCCGTAACCCACGCGCTTGCCGAGGACGAGGCAGGTCACCAGAGCCGCGGTACCCGCGTTCAGATGCACCACCGAACCGCCGGCGTAGTCGAGC
>DATAHD010000262.1:0-6791 GCA_036263395.1 Rhizomicrobium sp.
GATGCCGCATTCGGTGTGGGAGACGCTGTCGCCGCATGCGCAGGCGCTGTGCCGCCACGTCACGACCGAGCCGGGTGTGTGGCCGGCGGGCGCGGGGGTGATGCATCCGATTGCGGACAAGCGCGCGGAGGCGAAGACCACAGTGGTGCAGGCGCCGGAGCTCGAACCGGCGTATTAGCGGCAGAGCGGTTTGATCTTGGCGATCTCTTTGGCGGCGGGGGTCCAGTCCCATATCTCGCTGTCGCCGAAGTAATAGAACACGGAGCCGTCAGGCAGCAGCACGACCGAGATGCCGCCATAGCCCGACATGAACGGGATGAAGGCGCTGGTGGCGCAGCCGAGGTTCGGCGCCGCGTCGCGCACCCACACACCATCGAGATAGGTGAGATGCGGGTAGCCAGCGGAGAGACCGTGCTCGCTGGTGCCGCGTTGGAGCACGCGGCTGAGCATCGCGCTATCAAGCATCGGCTCGTTGTTGCGTGTCGCGCCGGATGCGAGGAAGGAGGCGATGCGGGCGATGTCGTCGCGGTGATAGGTGAGGCCGTAGCCGGCGAAGGGTTGGGCGACGCTGTCGTAGGTGCGCAAGGTGCCGTCGAGGGCGGGGCTGAGCGTCATCGGGTGCCAGAGCTGCGCGAGATCGATGTCGCGGTAGAGATCGGCGTCGGCGTTCAGATGACGGTGGACGAAGGCCTGCATCGCGGTGCCCAGCACATAGGTGTCGCTGGTGCGATAGACCCACACGGTGCCGGGTTCGGCCCGGCGTTTGTAGTGGCGGCAGGCGAAGCGGATTTTGCCGGCGTGGTCGTCACTGTTGAAGAAATTGTCGGTGGCGCTGCTGCCCTCATCGACCTCATAGCCGCGATCGCCGAAGACGCCGCTGGTCATGTTGAGGACGTTCTCGAACGTGACACCGGCCCAATCCGGTGTGGCGCATTCGGGGACGTAGTCGGCGATGAGTGCGGTGCGGGCGCCGGGCCAGAGCTTTTCGAGACGCATGAGGCCGACGGCGGCGAACACCGTCTTGGCGGTGGAATAAGATGGCAGGTCGAGGACGTCGCAATAGGGATAGCGGCCGGCGCGGGTTTCGCAGCCGCCGACATAGTTCACGCCGTCGATCACTGCGCCGTAGAGCGTCGGTGGATCATGATCGGGAGTGGGCGCGAGGGCGAAGCCGGATTCGGCGAGCGTTGGATGCGCGGCGATGAGATCGGAGAGGGGGCGGACGGGGAGACGGGCGGCGACTTCGGCGCGATAGGCGGTCTTTGTGGCGTCGGCGGTGGCGAGGGTAGCGGGCGTGAAATGCGCGGCGGCGATGCCGGAGGCGTCGAATTTGAAGTAGGCGCAGGTCTCGCTCGAGATCTGATAGGCGACGTGCGAGATGGCGCCGTTGTCGCCGAAGACGAAACTCAAGACGCCGTTGTGCAGGCAGTTGGCGCCGACTTCGCGCAGGGCAAAGGGGAGCGACGCGCGGGTGAGGCCATTGTCGCCGGCTTCCTGCCAAACCGATCCGGGTTCGAGCAGCAGCTCCCAATCGCGATGCGCGCCGAGGAAAGGGCCACGCCGCACGGGGATGAGTGCTGTACCGTCCTGCACCAGATCGACATCCACCGGCGGCATGGACTTCATCGTGCTGTCGATGCGCAGGTTGAACTGGTTCTTGAGGACGGTGAACGCGGTGAAGGCCGGTGCGTCCAAGGTCAGATGACCTTCGAAGCTGCGCATGGGGGCGACGGGTGTGGCGGGTGGCGCGAACGCATCCATCGGGGCGGGGCCGGTAGATGTGCCGGCCATCAGGTCGGCCGCGGTGAGTTGCTGGCGCACGGTGTCGTCGGCGTGTGCCGGCAGCATCGACAGGCCAGCGACAAGCGCGAGAACAGCAACAGCGACGTGTTTGCGCATTCTCAGGATCATCCGCGATCGCGCTTGTGGAAATGCATCGGGCCTAGCGCTTCGAACGATGACGATGCTTGTGTGCCTTGCTCGTAGACCGGATAGCGCACGTTCGCGTCGCGGTATGACTTCATCACCTGGCCGAGGCCGTGCCAGCCGCGTTCACGCACGCGGCGGACGTGATCGAGGTCGAGTTCGACGATGATGATTTCGCGGTTGCTGCCAGCCTTGTGCATGACCTCACCGCCGGGGCCATAAACGCCCGACTGCCCCATGCCCATGCCGGCGGCGTTGAGATCGAAGAAGTAGCTTTGATGCATCGTGGCGTTGGCGCGGCTGATCGCGGTTTCGCTGTCGCGGTCGATGGTGTTGGTCAGCGAGGGATGCAGGACAACTTCGGCGCCCATCCAGGTGAGCTGGCGGATCGTTTCCGGAAACCACATGTCGTAGCAGATCGAGATTCCGAAGCGGCCGACATCGGGGATATCGAACACGGCGCAGCAATCACCGTTCGCGATGCCGGCTTCATAGGGCAGGAACGGATAGATCTTGCGATATCGGGTGACGATCTTGCCCTCGGGCGAGATAATCGGACAGGTGTTGTAGATCTTGCCATCGGCGCGCTCATACAGACTGCCGCCGACGAGCCACACACCGGCTTCGCGCGCGACGCTGCACATGCGTTCTTCGGTGGGACCGGGTAGCGCTTCGGCGCGCGAGGTATCGGCGCCGAACCAGCACAGCTCCGGCAACAGCACCATGTCGACGAAAGGATAGACGCGCGCGGTGGTGAGTATCTCACCGCAAATCTGTTCGATGTTGTCGCGCCGCTGCAGCTCTAGCTGCAGACCGGCAATGGAGAACGGACGCATGGATCACCCCCGGCCGCCGCAGTCGCGCGACGCAATCGACCGAGACTAGCGAGGCCCGCTTCAATCAGAAATAGCGGTGTTGCCAACGTCTTCATGAACGGCGCTAACTGTCTGCTAACCACGTTCAACCATCGGCCGCGCGATTTATCGGCAACATGCCCGAATTGGACAATGTTCCCTTTCGTGAAGCGAAGGATTGTTTACCGAATGCCGCGATAGTGCCTCCCGTACATAAGTCCGCAGCGACAGGGAGCTATGGCGCAGCAGGCCGCCGGATTTGCCAAGAAGTCACCCGCGACGCGGCACGACCGCGTCGGGAATACGGGGCATGGCGGTGACGGCGAAGAGCGTCAGGCCACGGTACTGAAGCTTGCGCAGCTCATATCGCCGTATCGCAAGCACGGGCGTCTGGCATTTCGTATCGAGCGCATGCCGCAGCACGCGCGGCTTTCTGCCGGGCGCAACAACGGCAACAACTCGTGGTCGCTCGTCACCGACGATCTCGACGGGTTGACCTATCTCGCACCGGCCGGCGCGGGCGCGCACACGATTGCGCTGCGGATCATCGGGCTGGAAGACGGCGGTTCCACGCTGGCGGTCATCGAACTGCCGATCGAAGCGCCGGAGTCGGAAGCCGGCGACGATGCCGCGTCCGACGAATATGTGCGGCAGCTGAGCGAAGAGCTGCAGAAGCTGAAAGAGCAGCTGGCGGCGCGCGATCAGGAGCTGGAGCGGCGCAAGCGCGACCGCAGCCAGCCCTCCGACATCAAGAACATCATCGACGCCGAACTCACCTCTGCCCGCGCCTCGTGGAAGCTGGAGATGGATCAGCGCCTCGTCGCCGCAGCGAAAGAGGCGGCAGCGGCGGTCGAGGCGGCGAAGGCCGTCTTGCAGGAAGAGCACAGCAGCCGCGTGGCGCAATCGGAAGAGCGCACGCAGGCCCGCATTGTCGAGGCGCGCGAGCGCTGGCGGCAGGAGGCCAAGGGCGCCATCGTCCAGGCGCAGGCGACGTGGAAAGCCGAAGAAGCGGCGCGCGTGGCGAAGCTGGAAGATCAATGGCGGGCCAAGCTGAAAGCCGCCGAAAGCAAGACGGCGAGCGCCGTGCCGAGTGCGGACAACAGTGCCGAACTGAAAGCGGCGCGCGAACAGGTGAAGGCGCTGCAGGCGACCGTCGCGGACCGCGACGCGACGATGAGCGACCTGCGGGCGCAGAGCGACCGGGTGCGCACCGTGGCGCGGCAGGAGCTGGACGATGCGCTGCGCAATGCGGAAGCGAACTGGCGCGCGGGCGAAGCGGCGCGTCTGAACACACTCGAGGCGCAGTGGCGCGCAAAGCTGGCCGACGTTGAAGCACGCGCCGCGGCCGTGCCGCGCGACATGGGTGCGGCGGCCGAGTTGGAGCGGGCCAAGCGCGATATCGCGCAGCTGAAAGACCAGCTGAAAGAGCGCGAGACCGCGTTCGATAACGCCGAGATGGCCCGGCGCACCGATGAAGCGGCGCGACGTGCGGCAATCGATGCCGAATGGCAGGCGAAGATCGCCGATGCCGAAGCCAGGGCGGCGACGACAGCCCGCGCCGGGGCCGTGGCCGAAGGCGAACGCAACCGCGCCGAGATCGCGGCACTGAAGAAAGATCTGGCCGACGCCGAGGCGAAGGCCGCGGCAACCGCGCGCGCCGATGCGGCGGCGGAAGGCGAACGCAATCGCACCGAGATTGCGGCGCTGAAGAAAGAGCTCGCCGACCGCGAGACGGTGTATCGCAACAACGAGATCGGCTGGCGACAGGCGGAAGCCAATCGCAGCGCCGCCAGCGATTTGCAGTGGCAGGTGAAGCTTGCTGAGGCGACCAACGCCGCGAAAGCCGATGCCGGGACGAGCGAGAAGCTTACGGCGGCTGAGGCTAGTATTGCGGCGCTCCGGAATGATGTCGCGGCGCGCGACAAAGCGATTGCCGAGCTGCACGCAAAACAAGAGGAAGCCGAAGGGCTGTGGAAACTGGGCGAGGCATCGCGGCTAGCCGATGCAGAAGCGCAGTGGCGGCATCTTTCGGAGGTGAACCTCGCCGACTGGAAGGCGCGCTGCGAGCGCGCCGAAGCGGCGCTGGCGGAGACACCGGCGAAACCGGAGAGCGCCACCGAGTCAGAGTTGCGTGCAGCGCGGGAAGCGCTGGAGCTGACCAAAGCGATTCTGAAGCAGCGCGACGGTGCGCTGGCGGATGCCGAAGCAAAGGCGGCGGCGATCGCGCTGGAGCGCGACGAACTGCACAACGACATCGCGCGCGTCAAAGCCGAAGCGGTGGAGGCGCAGTTCGCGAAGCTGCAGTCGCCGTTCGAAGCGGCGGGTGCGCCGTCGACCGAGATTGCACTGGAGATCGAGAAGGCCAAAGCGCAGTGGCGCATCGACGAAGCGGCGCGACTGTCCGAAGCGGAGACGAAGTGGCGCGATCAGATTGCGCTGGAGCATATCCAGGCGCGCGGCCGGGCCGAGGCGGCGGAATCGGCACTGGCGCAGCTGCGGCTGCGAGCCGAGCGCGACAGAAGCGACGAAGCGCTTGGCGGCGATCCGCGCACGCGTGAGCAGATGGTGGCGTTGCAGGCGGCACTGACGGCGCGCGAGAACGAACTCGCCTATGCCAAGAAACTGCTGGAGAAGAACGGCCTGCTGCCGGCCGGTGCGGACCTGCAGAACCTGGCGCGGCGCACGGGTGGCATGACCGGACAAGACTGGTCGGTGGCGAAGAGCGGCGCGCGCCTGTTCATCGAGCTGACGGTCGCGGCGATGCTGGCGCTCGGCGCGTATGTCTATTTCCCGCGTGCAGTCACGCTGATGCCGTATGAGTGGCAGGAGCATATCGCGAGCGCGACGGAGACGGTGCGTGCGGTGCTGGGGCAGCCTTCCTCCACCGCGAAGTCGGCGGCCATACCGGAAGTCGGACGGCCGGTTGCGACGGTTATGAAATCGGTGAACCTGCGCAGCACGGCATCGACCAAGGGCGCGGTCGTGCGCACGCTGACCCGCGGCACCAAGGTCGTAATGGCGGAGACGATGGGCAACTGGACCATGGTCGAGACCGCCGACGGCGTCAAAGGCTGGGTCTTTGGGACCTATATCGCCCAGGCGCCGGATCCCAAGGCGAAATAGCGGAACCCGTCCGCTGTTTGCAGCCACGCCACTTCCTGCGTAACACCACGTCCGATGCTTCGCTTGCGGCAGATCTGGCCCTTGCTTTGGCGGCTGCTTGCGCTGGCCGCCGTCGTTGCCATTGCCGCTGTCGTGCTGCTGCCCGGGCCGCGGCCGCCGGCGAAGGCGATCGTGCCGCCGAAGCGCATTCCGATTGCGCAGATCAAACACAAAGTCGCGCCACCGCCGAAAGCGCCGGACGCGGCGCCGGTGCCGGTAGGGCCATCGGTGTTTGCGCTCGAGCAGACGATGAGCCATGCGCAGCTGATGAAGCGCTGGGACGACGATATCGCGAAAGCCTCGAAACGGTTCGGCGTGCCGGTGGCGTGGATCCGCGCGGTGATGCAGATCGAGAGCGGCGGGCGCACCATGCTGGCGGAAGGTTTGCCGATCACGTCCTCGCAGGGCGCGATGGGGCTGATGCAGCTGATGCCGGAGACGTATGACGACATGCGCCGCGCCTATCGCCTGGGCGGCGATCCGTATGCACCGCACGACAATATCCTGGCGGGGACGGCGTACCTGAAGTTCTTGCAGGGCAAGTACGGCTATCCGCAGATGTTCGCGGCGTACAATGACGGACCGGGCAATCTGGAGCAGCGGCTCCGCGATGGCGGCCTGCTGCCGGAGGAGACACGCAACTACCTCGGCAACATCACCGCAAAGCTGGAAGGGCGCGCGGCGACCGGATCGGGGAGCGGCAAGGTGACGTTCACGCGGCCGAACGGCGAAGCGGTGGAGATTGTCGTCGCGTCGGTGACGCAGGTGCGCGCGGCGCTGCCGAACGAATATGCGCCAGGCGTGCTGACCGTGATCAAGACCGGGAAGATGAAGCAGGGCGTGCGCGAG
>DATAHD010000263.1:0-6110 GCA_036263395.1 Rhizomicrobium sp.
ATATCGCCAGCGTTGCCTACTCCTTTCGCGAGGGCGAAGATTTCCAAGGCCACGGTGACCGACTGCAAACCACCATGAGCAACGATATCGAAGGGGCGCGCGCTTTCCTTGCGAAGAACTATCCTCAACTGGCACCACGCCCCGAGCAAGGCACGTATCAGATGGTCCCGACGAAAATCAGCTGTCCATTATAGGGCGGGCAAGCTTAGCACTGCGTCAGGTGTCGGTAGCAGATTCGCGTTCGGCTTCGTGCCGTTCGATGGAGCGGCGCGCATACCGCCGGTACCACTGCAGATAAGCCAGGCCGAGAGCAATCATGACGCCTCCGCGCACAAGGGACAGATACGGAGAGTCGTAGAGAAAGTATGTCGTGGCGATGAGCGTGATCGCGTAGAGCGTCAGAAGTACGGCGACCGACCCGAGATAGAATCCCAGCGTCCGTCCCTCACGACGCGCGATCGCGCGCTGCACGGCACGGCCGTCTCGCGATCCATACCGCAAGGCAAACAGGTAGAGGAGGCCGCCGAGCATGAGCGGCAAAGCCAGAAGTGGCGCGTAGCCGACCATCCTGTGCCAGCTGGCCCCGGCACCAACGGACGACAGGAATGCGTGGCCGTAGTTCATGACCGCCACGTATACCAAGGCGATTGCTACGATGATGAAGATCACGCGGTTGTTAGTCATCGATGCGGCCGCCTGAAGGTGGCGCCGCCGTTGGTCATGGCGGAGATAAATGCGTCCACACGGTCACGAAAATCGGGCAGCAAGTCCTTGGTCAGCTTGCTCCCCGGAAATCGCGCACACGACTGCGGCCCCGATGGCTCGGCCATTGTTTCATCTCCCTGCCCGACTCGGAGGGAGCTTAGCGCATTAGCTAGCTTTTAAGGCGATCTCAGCAGGTGGACAACGGGCCTCTATAACGTTGCCCGCCCGCCAGGATTATCAAAGTTAGCCTGCATTGAGCCACTGCTCGATCAGCACATATGAGCGAGAGTCTGGTGAGTGCAGAGGAGAGATCGTGTCGGTCATAACAAGCCGATCCCACGCATTCACGTTCGTAATATGGTCCGCGTAATAACGAATATCATCGACCTTCCGGAAGTTGTCTGAACCACACGCCGATCTCGGGCGCGCACTGCCTTATATAATTGTAAGGCCCAGCAATACGGACAATAGCAACAGGAAAGTGATGGGCGATGATCAGGACATAGTCGCCTTCGACCATCGAATGCGCAAATGCCCAATAGTCTTTCTGATGCTGGGGCAACTCTGATTGCGGTGTTCGATTTAGATCACCAACATCGTGCTCAAAATCGAGCCCGATGTATCTTGCGCTCAAGCTCTCTGCGCAGTGCTTCACGGAACCACCCGGCTCGTTCGGATGGAGCTGCATCCTCCAATACGCCATCTAGTCCCATCCTTGGCTAAGGTCGCTACAACGGAATGTTGTCGTGCTTCTTCCAGACCGTCGGCACCTGCTTGTTTTTCAGCATGCGTAACGCGCGGGCGATGCGCCAGCGGGTGGAGTGGGGGCGGATGATGTCGTCGATGTAGCCGCGGTTGGCGGCGATGAACGGGTTGAGGAAGCGGTCTTCGTATTCCTTCGTCCGCTCGGCGATCGCATCCGGGTTGCCGCGTTCGTTGCGGAAGATGATCTCCACCGCGCCCTTTGCACCCATCACGGCGATCTGTGCCGTCGGCCAGGCGTAGTTCACGTCGGCGCGCATGTGCTTGGAGGCCATCACGTCATAGGCGCCGCCGTAGGCTTTGCGGGTGATGACGGTGATCTTCGGAACGGTGGCTTCGGTGTAGGCGAAGAGCAACTTGGCGCCGTGCTTGATGATGCCACCATGCTCCTGCGCCGTGCCGGGCAGGAAGCCCGGGACGTCGACGAAGGTGACGAGCGGGATGTTGAAGCAATCGCAGAAGCGCACAAAGCGCGCCGCCTTGCGCGAGCTGTCGCTGTCGAGCACGCCGGCCAGCACCATCGGCTGGTTGGCGACGAAGCCGACGGTCGAGCCTTCGATGCGGCCGAAGCCGGTGATGATGTTCTTGGCGAAGTTCTCGCCGATCTCAAAGAAGTCGCACTCGTCCGCGACCTTCAGGATCAGCTCCTTCATGTCGTAGGGCTTGTTCGGATTGTCCGGGATGAGCGTGTCGAGGCTCATCTCCTCGCGCTGCGGCGCGTCGTCGGTCGGCCACTTCGGCGCGCTGTCGCGATTGTTGAGCGGCAGGAAGTCGTAGAGGCGGCGCATCTCTTCGATGCAGATGATATCGTTGTCGTAAGCGCCGTCGGCGACGGACGACTTGGTCGAGTGGACCTTGGCGCCGCCGAGCGCTTCCGGTGTCACGTCCTCATGCGTCACCGTCTTCACCACGTCGGGACCGGTGATGAACATGTAGGAGGTGTCGCGGACCATGAAGATGAAGTCGGTCATCGCGGGCGAGTAGACGTCGCCGCCGGCACACGGGCCCATGATGACGCTGATCTGCGGCACGACGCCGGAGGCGAGGACGTTGCGCTTGAACACTTCGCCATACGCCGCGAGCGAGCCGACGCCTTCCTGGATGCGGGCACCGCCAGAGTCGAACAGGCCGATACACGGCGCGCCGTTCTGCATCGCCATGTCCTGGATCTTGCAGATCTTCTGCGCGTGCCATTCCGACGTGGAGCCGCCGAGGACGGTGAAGTCTTTCGCGAAGACGTAGACCATGCGGCCGTTGATGGTGCCCCACCCGGTGACGACGCCGTCGCCCGGGAAGCGGTTCTTGTCGGTGTCGAAGTCGGTGTTGCGGTGCTCGACGAACATGTCGAACTCCTCGAACGAACCCGGATCGAGCAGCAGCTCGATACGCTCGCGGGCGGTGAGCTTGCCGCGGGCATGCTGGGCTTCGATGCGGGCCTTGCCGCCGCCGAGCTTGGCGGCTTCGCGGCGCTTATCGAGATCTTCGAGGATGCGGGTCATGGCGGTGCTTTCCGAAACGATGGCGAATTGGTGGGAGACTGTGGTGACGCGCGCGAGCGGTCAAGATGCCGTTACGTCCGAGCGAGACTCATGAATTTGGCAGCCATTTCAAGCTCGTAGGCGTGCAGGTCGAGGCGGGCATCGGCCTCGGCATCGCGGCCCCAGCGTTCGGCCTGATAGCGCTCGTCGAGATGGGCTTTGTCGAAGGCCGTGGCGGCGTCGAGGTGTGCGTCCTCCAGAGCCAATGCAAGGGTGAGAGAGCCCGTCAGCGCGGTCGCGACGTGCAGGCCGGTGACGATGTAGTCGTTGAGGGGCGCGAGGGCGCGGCCAAGGGCAAGGACGGCGTCGCCGGGTTGGGCGATGTGGGTGATGCCCTGCGTCACGGCGAGGCGGGCGCCGTAGCGGTCGGCCAGCCAGTCCAGCACCGGGTCCCACGCGGCGGCCTGGCGGGCGGCGAGTTTGGCGTCGTCGGCACGATAGCAGAGGAGATCGCCGCTGCCGTATTTCAGGAGTTCTTCGATGACTTCGCTGCGGCGAGGCGCGACGCCATCGATCGCGGTGTTCGCTGATTTGGTGAGGTGCATGGCAGCAGGCTGGATCGTGTCGCCCTGCTGCCGCCATTCCTCCGCCACCGCGTCGGCGAGTGCAGGTGTGGGAAGGACGAGCTGCGCGCCTTGCGGTGTCTTCACCGGGCGGCCGTCGAGTTGAACGGCGAAGGTGTTGCCTTCGGGCGCGATGGTGGCGGTTTTGTAGAAGCGTTTCATGCGTCGCGCTTGCGGTCCTGCTGCCTTTGGAAACGAGGCTTCTCAAGCCCGGCGGCGTGCCGTGCCGTACGCCAGGTCACGAATGCAAAGGCGGCCGCGGCCAGACTGCCGAGAACAAGTACGCCGTAGTTGGCATAGGTGTTCACGTATCCAAGATTCCAGTCCATGGCAAAGCGGCTCGCATGCCCTTTCGCAAAATCGATCGCCACGAGTTGGGCGGCATAGTTGGTGGCCATGCTGCTGTACAGATGGAGCTCCCACAGCACGGACAAAGCCGTTACCGCATAGAGAACAACCGAGACCGCCATGAGCCATGGTGGAATGTGGCGCGCCGCGAAATAGATGGCCACAACGAGTGCCGTAGATATGGTGAGCCACCACGTCGATGTTGTGTAGGCCAGGCCGATTGAGCCGTTGTAGGCCTGGATCAGATCGATCTCGCTCATGCTCCGCTCCTCAGCCGTTCATCGCTTAGGATACCGCATACCGCGCTTCCATGCGGCGGTGTTGGCGGCCAGCGCAGTGCGCCGCGCCGCCGGTGGAAGCGAGGCGCGGAGTTTGTCGGGGAGGCCGTCGTGGGGGCCGAGTTTGGAGGCTGGATGATCGGCCCAGTGCTCGTTGAACTTGGCGACCTCTTTGTCGCGATGCGGATGGAACGGATACCAGTACTGGTTCCGCTGGCGGCTGGCTTCGCCGCCGACGATCAGGAGCGCATCTTCGTCACTGTTGTTGATGAGGACGTGCGTGATGCCGGTGCGGGATTCCCAGCCGACGAAATCGCCTTCGGTGATTTGGTGGATGTGGCCGTCGAGCCAGCAGTCGAGAGTGCCAGAGACGAGATAGGCGAACTCTTCCTCATCGCGTTCGGCATGCGGCCAGGACGTGCGGCGGCCGGCGGGCAGGACTTCGACGTGAATGCCGATGCGTGAGAAGCGCGTCAGGCGATTGTAGAGCGCATCGATGCCATGCTGCTCCTTGCTGTTCGGATAATTGCTGGTGCCGTTGGCTTCGAGGATGTCGCGCCAGTTCGCCACGAACGGTGGTTTCGTCTTCTTGCGGCCGGCGATGTCGCCCGGTGCGGCGCTGTTGGGGCCGCGCTTGCGGGGCGGCGGATCGAGCCAGAGTTTACCCATCGCGTTAAGGACTTCGGCAGTTGCCGCGTCGCGTTCGAGCGCGATGGCAAACTGCGAGCCCATGCGCGTCGCCTCGCCATAGGCGAACAGGCGGACGGGCTTATCGGTGTTGTTGATGATCGTGTGCGCGATGCCGGTGCGATCGTTGAACCAGACGCCGTCGCCCTCTTTCAATGCGTGCAGATGGCCGTCGATCCAGAGATCGGGTTTGCCTTCGAGGATGAGGAAGAACTCCTCCTCATCGCGGTAGGCGCCGGGCGCGTTGGTGCGGCGGCCGGGCGGCAGCACGATGTGCATCAGCTTGAGGCGGCTGAGGCCGGTGGCGCGTGCGAAGTCGGAGGGAAAGCCGAACGCCTCATGCGTGGTGCGCGAGGCATACTCCTCCGCCGGTGCGAGGTCGCGGCGGTTCACGATGAAGGACGGGCGCTGCTTCATCTCTTTTTGACCTTGAAGGTGAAGGGCGGTGTTTTCGCGTTCGGATCGAAGCCGAGGAACTTCCAGCTTTTGAGCATGTGCTCAGACAGCGGCGCGGTGACGGTGAGGCGGCCACCGTCGGGATGCGCGATGTCGATCTCACGGGCATGGAGATGGAGCTTGTTCTCCACCGTCTGTTGCTCCGTCGCGCCGTATTTGAAATCGCCGACGATGGGCGTGCCGAGACTGGCGACATGGACGCGGATTTGATGCGTGCGGCCGGTGAGCGGCTTGGCGGCGAGCCAGGTGAACTCGGTTCCCGCGCGGTCCATCACCTGCCAGTCGGTGAGCGCGTATTTGGCGTCCTTCGCCTGATTGTCGACGACGGCCATGCGCTCATCGGTGCCGTGCGGGCCATAGCCGCCCTCTTTCATCAGCGCGGCTTTGATCGTGCCGTGATCGCGTTCGGGCGAACCTTTGACGAGCGCCCAGTAGACCTTCGAGGCATCGCGGCTGGCGAGCGATTTGGCGAGCGCGGCGGCGGCGGGAACGGTGCGCGCGATGACGAGGACGCCGGACGTGTCGCGGTCGAGACGATGCACGAGACGCGGGCGTTGCTTCTTGCCGTAGGCCAGCGCGTCGAGCATGCCATCGATGTGGCGCTTGATGCCGGAGCCGCCTTGCGTCGCGAGGCCCGGCGGCTTGTTGATGACGATGACCGATCCATCCATATGGAGGATCAGGTCCTTCATGAACTTCTCGTCGGCGGGGCGCGCTTCTTTCGCCTCGCGGCCATCTTCGACGCGTGTTTCGTTGATGTTGGGCGGCAGGCG
>DATAHD010000264.1:0-2626 GCA_036263395.1 Rhizomicrobium sp.
TGCCGATGATGTCCGCTTCCGCGGCGTTGAAGCCATGGTCGATCATCCGCCGCACCGCGGGCGCGATCATCAGGCTGGCGGTGGAGGACAGGATCAGCGCCAGCATCGCCCCGGCAATGCGCCAGCGATAGGGCCTGAGGAACGGGAGCAACCGGCGCAGCGGCTGCAGCGAGCGGGACTTGGTCCGCCCCGCGGCCACCCGCGCGACTTCGGCCGCAAATTCTTCGCCCGCCTGGGACATGATCCGCACCCGCGTTGTTCGGCGCTGTATATAAGAGTGTGCCGATGCGCCAAACAGGGGCGCATCGCCGCGTGAGGGAGGGGGGCTCCATGACCGCAAAACCGGCAAAACGCAGCCGCTGGCGGACCGTCTTGCACTGGCTCGAAGGGATCGTGGGCGCAGCGCTGGCCCTGATCCTCTTCTCCATTGCCGCGGGAGCCATCTTCGAATGGGTCTCGGCCCAGGGCGATGCGCAGCGAATGCCGCCGCCCGGCCGGCTGGTCGATATCGGCGGCGGCATGCGGCTCCACCTCCGTTGCACAGGTTCGGGCACGCCCGCCGTCATCTTCGACTCGGGCCTCGGCGGAACGATGCTCGACTGGGATCTGGTGCAGCCCGCAGTCGCGAAGACGACACGCGCCTGCAGCTACGATCGCGCCGGCATGGGTTGGAGCGATCCGGCGCAAGGCCATCGCTCACCGCAGCGCATCGCGGAAGAACTGCATGCGCTGCTCATCGCAGCCCATATCGGCGGGCCTTATGTGCTCGTCGCCCATTCGCTCGGCGGCAAGAACATCCGCATGTTCGCGCGCGATTATCCGGACGACGTTGCCGGCATGGTGCTGGTCGATGCGCGCAGCGAGTACATGGATTTCCACGCCTCTGCCGCCGACAAACAATCGCTGAAAGATCAATTGAGCAATGGCGCCCTCACCTCCCACATCGGCCGTACGCTCGGCATCGTGCGGCTGTTCGGGGCGAACCTGTTCGATGGACCTCTGCCCGACGCAACGCGCCAGCAAGCGGCACTGCTCGATACAGCGCAAAAATCGATCGACGCCGTGGCTGGTGAAGGCACCGCGCTCACGGGTAGCGATATCGAGTTGCGCGATGCGCCGCCGCTTGGGAACCGGCCACTGATCGTCATCGCTTCAGGGGAAAACATGGACGCCAACAAGGACTGGCGGGCGAGCCAGTTGCTACAGGCCAAATTCAGCCGCGACGGCCGCCTGATCGTCGCCAAGGGCAGCGGCCACTACGTCCAGTGGGAACGCCCCGGCCTCGTCATTTCCGCGGTCGATGAGGTGGTCCAAAAGGTCCGCCGCGCCACAGCGACACCGGCCAGCCCGTAACTCTTTGATATAGAAGCACCTTTATCGACCCGGCCCCGTCTTGCATCGGGCAGGGGCTTTGCCGTATAAGCCGCGCCTTCGCGTGCCCTCAAAGGTCTGCCAAAGGTTCTGTTGCCATGAAGAAAGACATCCACCCGGCCTACCACTTCGTGGATGTCGTGCTGAACGACGGCACGACCTACAAGACGCGCACGACCTGGGGCGAGTCCGGCCAGAAGCTGACCCTCGACATCGACCCGACGACGCACCCGGCCTGGACCGGCGGCCAGCAGCAGCTGATGGACCGGGGCGGCCGTTTGACCCGCTTCAACAAGAAGTTCGAGAGCTTCGTCGGCAAGCGCTAAGCGCTTCCGCGTTTCTTCGCAAAAGCGAATCCCAAACCTTCACCTCCCCGACGTGGGGAGGTCGATCATTCGCGCGCAGCGCGACTGATCGGGTGGGGGCCACCCAAAAACTAAACGTCCGTCCCGAACGCCTGCTCCAGCGCGCTGAAATGCGCCTGCACGCCTTGCGGCTTGTCGCCCGCGCCGAACAGCACATCGTCCAGCCGCGCGATACGGCGATAAAGATTGTCGCTCTGCTCCAGCAGTTCCTGCAGCTTCGTCGGCAACAGATCGACACCGTCGGTGCGCCCTGCCAGGCAAATCTCTTTCGAGCCGAGGCGGTAGCGATCGCCCGCCGCGTCGCCCGCGTCCATGTCGCCTTCGTGCACCGCACGCTGCACCAGGAGCCAGCTCGCCGCCTGCATCAGCCGCGTCGTCACGCGCATGCTCTCACCGGCATAAAGCGTTGCCACCTTGCGGGAGAGATCGCGCGATTCCTGTCGCCCGCGGCCGTCGAGATAGCGCGCCGTCTCTTCGACCAGCGCCATGCCTTCTTCGAACGTCTTCGAGAACAATGCTGAGCCGGCGAAGGTCTGAAGATTGATGTTCCGCAGATCGTCGGGTTCCGCGACCGCCATGAAATGCCCCAAGAAAGGCTCGCGCAGCGAAGCTAGCAAGACCCGCAAAACGCGCAAGCGATGTTTGATCGTCGGAGTCGCTTTTGGTGCGCATCCGGTTGCAGCGATACCACGCTTTTCCGCAAGCGCGAACGCGGCAACGCGCGCTGGTTAAGGTTTGCGCAACACGCGCGCTGTCCGGTTTACCTTTATGAACAAGATGAACGGGGACAAGGCGCGCTACGACTTGAAAAACGCTGCCGCCGCATCCTTCGTCGCGTTGCGCTGGCCGATCGCTTCGCGGCAGCGTGCGATCTCCGCCTCCATCAGCGC
>DATAHD010000265.1:0-4524 GCA_036263395.1 Rhizomicrobium sp.
CCGCGGTCGTCCTGGATGTCGGCGGCGACGACCTTCGCGCCCTCGCTGACGAAGAGATCGACGGTGCCGCGGCCGATGCCGCTCGCCGCACCCGTGATCACCGCAACCTTGCCTTCAAGACGCCCAGCCATCGCTTTTCTCCCATGTGTTATTTGCGGCGAGCATAGCCCATCCCGTTGCGAAAACCGCAACATGGCCTAAAACCGCGGCGATGGCCGTCGACCCCGTTTCGCTTGCGCAGGACTTGATCCGCTGTCCGTCGGTGACACCGGCGGATGCCGGCGCGCTGGACGTGCTGGAGCGGGCGCTGACACCGCTTGGGTTTGTCTGCACGCGGCTGAAGTTCGACGATCCGGCACCGGCGGTGGACAATCTCTATGCGCGGCTGGGCACGAGCGGGCCGAATTTCTGTTTCGCGGGCCACACCGATGTGGTGCCGCCGGGCGATGTGAAGCTGTGGCGCAGCGATCCCTATGCGGCGGAGATCCGCGGCGGGACGCTGTTCGGGCGCGGCGCGGTGGACATGAAGACGTCGATCGCGGCGTTCGTCGCCGCGGTGGCGCAGCATGGGACGCCGAAGGGTTCGATCAGCCTGCTCATCACCGGCGACGAAGAAGGCCCGACCAACGTCAATGGCACCAAGAAGATGCTGGTGCGGCTGGCCGAGATGGGCGAGCGGCTGGATCACTGCATCGTCGGCGAGCCAACGGCGACGGCGGCGAGCGGCGATGTGATGAAGATCGGGCGACGCGGCACGATGACGGTGCGCCTGACCGTGACCGGCACGCAGGGGCATGTCGGCTATCCGCACATTGCGAAGAACCCGATTCCCGCGCTGGCCGAACTGGCGCAGCGGTTGTCGGACTGGAAGCTGGATGCGGGGACGCCGCATTTCGATCCGTCGACGTTGTCGTTCACAACGCTCGACGTCGGCAATCCGGCGACCAATGTGATTCCGGCGGAAGCGAAGGGTGTGTTCAACATCCGCTTCAATACCGAGCACAGCGCCGAGAGTTTGCTGACGCACATAAAGAGTGTGGCGAACGAAATCGCGGTGCGGCGCGGTGTCGAGATCGCGATGACGGAGTTTGTCGGCGGCGTGCCGTTCCTGACCGAGCCGGGGACGTTTACCGCGCTGCTCGCCGAGGCGGTGGCGCGGGTGACGGGCACGGCGCCGGAATTCTCGACCACCGGCGGCACGTCGGATGCGCGCTTCATCAAGGATCACTGCCCGGTGGTGGAGCTGGGCCTGCCCGGCGGCACGATGCACAAGGCGGACGAATGCGTGCCGGTGAGCGAGATCGGCAGGCTGACCGAGATTTATAAGAGCATCCTGGACGCCTATTTCGAGTCGCCACCGCGATGAACGACGCACCCATCGGGATTTTCGATTCCGGTATCGGTGGGTTGACCGTGATGCGCGCGCTCGTGGCGCAATTGCCGAACGAGCAGTTCGTCTATCTGGGCGACACCGCGCGGCTGCCGTACGGCACCAAGAGTGCAGACACGGTGACGAAGTACGCGGTGCAGGCGGCCGCGGCGCTGATGAAGCGCAAGGTGAAGATGCTGGTGGTGGCATGCAACACGGCATCGGCCGTGGCGCTGCCCGAACTGGAAAAGATGTTCGTGCCGGTGCCGGTGATCGGTGTGATCATCCCGGGTGCCGAGGCCGCGGTTGCCGCCGCGCCGAACGGGCCGATTGCGGTGATCGCGACAGAGGGCACGGTAAAGGGCGGCGCCTATGTGCGTGCGATCGAGGACCATGGCCGCAGCATTCCGGTGATCCAGCAGGCGTGCCCGCTGTTCGTCGCAATTGCCGAAGAGGGTTTGGTGGAGGGTGAGATCGCAGAAGCGATTGCGCGCCGCTATCTGGCGCCAGTGCTCGCCGCCGTGCCGCGCGCAAAGGCGCTGGTGCTGGGCTGCACACACTTTCCGGCGTTGAAAGAGACGATTGCGAAGATCGTGGGACCGGAGATCGTGCTGGTGGACAGCGCGGCCACGACGGCGCGTGCTGTGGAGCAGCGGCTGGCCAAGCGCGGGCTGATCAATACGACGGGTGGTGGGTCGCACCGCTTTCTGGCGACGGATGCGCCGGACCGGTTTGCGCGCGTCGGCGAGATTTTCTTAGGGCAGCCGATCGATCCGGGCAGTGTCGAACTGGTGGATTTGCAGGCTTAGTAATCCACCTGCACGAGGTAGAGACCGTCCGGCGGGGCGACGGTGCCGCATTTGGTGCGGTCTTTCGCGGCGAGTGCGGTGGCGACGTCGTGGGGTTGCCACTTGCCTTCGCCGACGTGTTTCAGCGTGCCGACCATCGAGCGGACCTGGTTGTGCAGGAAGGAGCGCGCGGAGGCTTCGATGTGGATTTCGTCGGCGGCTTTGCGGACCGTGAGTTTGTCGAGCGTTTTGATTGGCGACTTCGCCTGACACTCGGCAGCGCGGAAGGTGGTGAAGTCGTGCTGACCGACGAGGTGTTGCGCGGCGGCGTGCATCGCGTCGGCATCGAGTGGGATCACGACATGCCAGACGTGGCCGCGCTCGATCACCGGCGGCGGGCGGCGGGTGAGGATGCGGTAGAGATAGTGGCGCTTGGAGGCGGAGAAGCGGGCGTGGAAATCAGGCGCCGCGATGTCAGCCGCGATCACGGCAACGGGATGCGGGCGAAGGAAGTGGTTGAGGGCGTCGCGAATCTTGTCGGCGGTGAAGTCTTTTTGCAGATCGAAATGCGCGACCTGACCGAGCGCGTGCACACCGGCATCGGTGCGGCCGGCGCCGGTGACGGTGACACGCTCGCCGGAGAGTTTTTCAATAGCGTCTTCGAGGGTGGATTGGACGGAGGCATTCATGTCCTGACGCTGCCAGCCGACAAAGGGGGCCCCGTCGTATTCGATGGTGATGCGGTAGCGCGGCACTAGCGGGCCCCCACCCAGAAAATCGCTTTGCGATTTTCTGACCTCCCCACTAGGGGGAGGTGGAAGTGTGGCGTGATCCTCACGAGAGTATTGTGCCGCGAGGTACTGCGAAGCCGCGCAATACGTCTTTCACGTCCATCGCGGATTTGCCGGCGCGCTGGATGCGCAGGAGTTTGAGGGCGCCTTCGCCGGTGGCGATGGTGAGCGCATCGTCGAGCGTGGTGCCGGGTGTGCCGGTGCCGGGTGCCGGTTCGGCGTTGAGGATTTTGATGCGCTCGCCACCCAGCTCGGTCCATGCGCCGGGTGTCGGCGAGAGGCCGCGGATGAGGCAGTCGATCTCGCGGGCGCTTTTCGACCAGTCGATGCGGGCTTCTTCTTTGAGGATCTTCTTGGCGTAGGTCGCGCCTTGGTCGGGCTGCGGATGTTCGGCGACGGTGCCGCGTTCCATCGCGCCGAGGGTGCGCGCCATCAGATCGGCGCCGAGGCGGGAAAGTTCGTCGTGCAGGTCGCCATAGGTCTTGCGGCCGATGGGGGTGCGCTCGGCCATCAGCACCGGGCCGGTGTCGAGGCCTTCTTCCATACGCATCACCATCACGCCGGTTTCGCTATCGCCCGCCATGATCGAACGCTGGATCGGGGCGGCGCCGCGCCAACGCGGCAGCAGCGAGCCGTGCAGGTTGAAGCAGCCCATGCGCGGCGCATCGAGGATCGGCTTCGGCAGGAGGAGGCCGTAGGCGACAACGATCGCAGCATCGAGATCGAGAGCGGCGAAGTCGGCCTGTGCCTCCAGCGATTTCAGCGTGACGGGATCGCGGACGGTGAGGTTGTGCGCGAGCGCGAGTTTGGCGACGGGCGACGGCTCGGTGCCAAGGCCCCTGCCCTTCGGGCGCGGCGGCTGGGTGTAGACGGCGGCGATGTCGTGGCCCTGCGCGATCAGTTCGGCGAGCGTCGGCACCGCGAAGTCGGGTGTACCCATGAAGGCGAGGCGCAGTGCCACGAGAGTTAGCCGGCGTTTTTCATCCGGCGGGCTTTTTCGAGCTTGCGCAGGACGATGCCGCGCTTGAGGCGCGAGAGGTGGTCGATGAAGAGGATGCCTTCGAGATGGTCCATCTCGTGCTGCAGGCAGGTCGCCAGCATGCCGTCGGCTTCGATCTCGTGCTTCACGCCGTCCTTGTCGAGATACTCCGCCTTGATGCGGGCGGGGCGTTCGACCTCTTCATACATCTCCGGCACCGAGAGGCAGCCTTCTTCGAAGGTCGTCATCTCTTCGGAGCGCCAGGTGATCTTGGGATTGATGAACTCGCGCGGCTTGTTGTTGCCGTCCTTCTGGTCGAGATCCATCACGATAATGCGCTTGGGCACGCCGATCTGGATCGCGGCGAGGCCGATGCCGTCGGCTTCGTACATGCTGTCGAGCATGTCCGCGACGAGCTTGCGGGTTTCGTCGTCCACCTTTTCGACATCGGTGGAAACGGTTTTCAGCCGCGGATCGGGCGCTTCGATGATGGGACGGGCGGTCATGGCCGGGAGATAGGCGAGCCTTGGCGATGGGTCAAGGATGGGCATTGTTTCCGCATGGTTTCCACCCATCTGCGAACGGATAATGCCCGCC
>DATAHD010000266.1:0-11068 GCA_036263395.1 Rhizomicrobium sp.
GTGATCGGGGACCGGGCCTTGGCCCGCGACGCGACGACGATCATCGACCTCGGCCGGGAGGTCATCGACGGGCTGATTGAGGGTGGTGTTCTGCCTGTGATGAAGCACATTCCCGGACACGGGCGCGCGACGGCGGACAGCCATCTGGCGCTGCCGCACGTGCCGGAGACGCGCGAGAGCCTGAGCGCGGCCGATTTCGTGCCGTTCCGCAGCCTCGCACATTGTCCCATCGGCATGACGGCGCATGTCGTCTATGAGGCGATCGATGCCGCCCGTCCGGCGACGACAAGCTCGCGTGTCATTCATGAGGTGATCCGCGGCGAAATCGGGTTCGACGGGATTTTGTTGTCGGACGATCTGTCGATGAACGCTTTGCAGGGAACACTCGCGCATCGCACCAAGGGTGCGCTGCTGGCCGGCTGCGATATCGCGCTCCACTGCAACGGCAAGCTGGACGAGATGCAGGAGGTCGCCTCCGAAGCGAAGACGCTGGAAGGCGCGGCGCTGAAGCGGTCGGATGCGGCGCTGTCGCATCTGATCGAACCCGGCGCGTTCGATGCGAAAGCTGCCGAAGCGCGGCTCGCGGAATTGTTGGGTGCGGTGGCATGAGCGAAATCGTCGAAAGCTTCGAAGAGTTCGAAGCGCATGCAGCGCCGCTCGAAGATGCGCTCGTCATCATGGTCGATGGCTTCGAAGGCCCGCTCGACATGCTGCTCGGCCTGGCGCGCCAGCAGAAGGTCGATATCTCCAAAATCTCCATCCTGACGCTCGCGGATCAGTATCTGGAGTTCGTGGAAAACGCGAAGAAGCTCAATCTCGAACTCGCCGCCGACTATCTCGTGATGGCGGCGTGGCTCGCCTATCTGAAATCGAAACTGATCCTGCCGCAGGCCCCGACCGCCGATGGCGAACCGTCCGCGGATGAAATGGCGACGCGCCTGCGCTGGCGCTTGCAGCGTCTCGAAGCGATGCGCACCGCCGCCGCGCGTCTCATGGCGCGCGACCGTCTCGACCGCGATGTTTTCGCGCGTGGTGCGCCCGAACCGGTGAATGTCGTGAAGCTGCGGACGTACAAGGACTCCTTGTTCGATCTCCTCACCGCCTATTCGGTGCAGCGCGTGAAGAAGCTGGGCGGCAAGTCGTATCGCCCGCTGACCTCGCCGGTGATGCTGATCGAAGAAGCCCGCGAACGCATCGAACGGATGCTGGGCAAGATCACGGACTGGAGCGGCCTGTCGCGCCTCATTCCGTTCGACTGGTCCGGCGGCCCGCGCCGCCGCTCCGCGCTGGCCAGTACGCTGCTCGCCTGCCTCGAACTGGCGCGCGACGGCAAAGTGGAAATCCGGCAGTTGAAGCCGTTCGACGAAGTGTATGTGAAGGACCGCACGGAGCCAGTGGAGGCCCTGCAATGAGTCAAGTCGCGAACCTGATTTCGAAGATTGAAGACGGTATGGATATCGAGAAGCCCGCAGAAGGCGAGACGCACCTCACCGAGGTGCCAAACTACAATCCCGAACACCTGCGCATGGTGGAAGCATTGCTGTTTGCCGCCGGCGAACCGCTCGACATGAAGGCGCTCGGCCAGCAATTGCCGGAAGGCGCCGACGTGCCGCTGCTGCTAAACGAGTTGCAGAGTGTGTATGAGAAGCGCGGCGTCAATCTCGTCTGCGTTGCCGACAAGTGGCAGTTCCGCACCGCCGCCGATCTCGCCTTCCTGCTGCGCAAGGAGCAGCCTGAGCAGAAGCGCCTCTCGCGCGCCGCCATCGAAACGCTCGCCATCGTCGCTTATCACCAGCCGGTGACGCGCGCGGAGATCGAAGACATTCGCGGCGTCACGCTGTCGAAGGGCACGATCGATGCGCTGATGGAAGTCGGCTGGGTGAAGATCCGCGGCCGCAAACGGACGCCGGGCCGTCCGGTGACGTTCGGCACGACCGAGGCGTTCCTGACGCAGTTCGGTCTCGAAAGCGTAAGCCATCTGCCGGGCATGGACGAACTCAAAGCGGCAGGCTTCCTCGAAGCCGTTCCGCCGAGCGGCTTCGACGTGCCGAACCCGAGCGACGAACTCGGCCCCGAGGAAGATCCGTATGACGGCGAGGAGCCGGGCGATCTCTTCACGGTCAGCGCCGATCCGCGTGAACTCGAGCCGGAAGCGCCTGCTCCCGAAGCGAAGGACCCGGACGCGGACGCCTAAGCCGCGGCGATTTGGGCCGACTGCCGTTCCAGTGCTTTAATCCGGTCAAATCAAAGACCGGGGAACGCGCATGTCGGACAGCAAGATGAATGGTGCGGAGTCGCTTGTGCGCACCTTCGTGGCGTCTGGTGTTGACGTCTGCTTCTCCAATCCCGGCACCTCCGAAATGCATTTCGTCGCCGCGCTCGACAAGGTCGATGGCATGCGCGCGATCCTCGGCCTGTTTGAGGGTGCGGTGACGGGCATGGCCGACGGCTATGGCCGCATCGCGGAGAAGCCGGCCTGCACCTTGCTGCATCTCGGCCCCGGCCTCGCGAATGGCCTCGCCAATCTCCACAACGCCCGCCGCGCGGCGACGCCGATCGTCAACGTGGTCGGCGACCACGCGACGTATCACGCGCAGTACGATGCGCCGCTCGCCTCTGACATCATGGGCTTTGCGCGGCCGGTGTCCGGCTGGGTGCAATCTTCGCCGACCGCCCGCACCGTCGCCGCCGACGGCGCCCGCGCCGTACAAGCCGCGATGCAGCCGCCGGGACAGATCGCAACGCTCATCCTTCCCGCCGACACCGCATGGAACGATGCCGAAGGCCCGGCCCCCGCACTGCCGCGTCCGCTACCCGCCAAGCCGAGCGAAGGCGCGGTGGATCGCATCGCGAAGGCCCTCGCCAGCGGCAAGCGTACCGCCATCCTCATCCGCGGCGACGGCCTGAAAGAGCGCGGTCTCGTCGCCGCCGGCCGCATCGTCGCGAAGTCTGGCGCACGCATCCTCTGCGATACCTTCACCGCGCGCGTGCAGCGCGGCGCCGGCCGCGTGAAGATCGAACGCATTCCCTATTTCGCGGAGCAGATCGTCGACTTCCTCAAAGACGTCGAACAGCTCGTGCTCGTCGGCGCCAAACCGCCGGTGTCCTTCTTCGCCTATCCCGGCAAGCCGTCGTGGTGCACGCCGGAGAGCGCGGAGATCCTCTATCTCACCCATCCGCACGAAGACGGCATCGCCGCGCTCGAAGCCCTTGCCGAAGCCATCAACGCACCGAAGCAGCCCGCGAACATCGCCGAACTGAAAAAGCCTGACGGCGCGCTCACCAAATTCGACCAGTACACCATCGGCCAGGTCGTCGCCCGCCACCTGCCGGACAACGCGATCCTGTCCGATGAAGCGGCCACGTCAGGGCAGGGCACCGCCATCGCCACGATTACCGCCGCGCCGCACGATCAGCTCTCGCTCACCGGCGGCTCCATCGGTCAGGGCCTTCCCGTTGCGACCGGCGCGGCCGTTGCGGCGCCCGATCGCAAAGTCGTCTGCGTCCACGGCGACGGCGGCGCGATGTATACGCTACAGGCGCTATGGACACAGGCGCGCGAGAAGCTCGACGTCACGACCGTGATCTTCGCCAACCGCTCCTACGCGATCCTCAACATCGAACTTGCCCGCGTCGGTGCGGGCAATCCGGGCGCCAAAGCCTTGTCGATGCTCGACCTCCACAACCCCGAACTGAACTGGGTGAGCCTCGCCAACGGCATGGGCGTCGAAGCGGTACGCGTCAGCGACATCGCCGCGTTTGAAGACGCCTTCATCGCCGCAATGAAACAGCGTGGGCCGCGCGTAATCGAGTGCCTCATCTAATCTTCACCTCCCCCTCGTGGGGAGGTCGTTCGTGCGAAGCACGAACGGGTGGGGGCCGCCGCACACGCCACTGCTAGCCAGGCGAAACGCCCTCTTCATCCTCCAACTCAACCACCACCGCGTGCCCGTTCTCGAGCGCGATCGCGAGCTCGCCCTTGCGCAACGCAATCGCATCGTTGCCGAACACCTGCGCGCGCCAGCCCTTGAGCGCATCGACGCCCTCGTCCTCGTAAGCCGCGAGGCTCTCAATGTCGTCGCTGTTCGCGATCAGCCGCGGCGCGACCTTCGCCTCTTCGGCGCGCAGGCGCAGCAGCGTCTTGAGCAGGTCCATCGCGGCCTGCGACGGCTCGCGCTTGCGCCGCGGCCGGTCGCCGTGCGGGATCTCCGGCGCCTGCGCATGCCGCCCGGCCTCGACGGCCTCCAGCAAACTCTTGCCCTGGCGCGACGCCGCAAACCCTTTCGGCACCGCGCGGATGCGTTCGAGCCCGTCGGCATCGTCCGGTGGATGCGCCGCGATCTCCAGCAGCGCCTCGTCCTTCATCACGCGCCCGCGCGGGATATCGCGCGCCTGCGCCTCGCGCTCGCGCCACGCGGCGAGCGTCACCAGCATCGCGAGAAACCGCTTGCTCCCGCTGCGTGCCTTCAACCGCTTCCACGCCTGCTCCGGCTCGAGGCGATAGAGCCCCGGCTCCTGCAGCGCGCCGATCTCTTCCGCCACCCAGGCTTGGCGGTTGGTGCGTTTAAGCTCGGCGTCGAGGAATTCGTAGATCACGCGCAGATGCGTCACGTCGCCGATGGCGTATTCGAGCTGCTTCTTCGACAACGGCCGCCGCGCCCAGTCGGTGAAGCGGGACGACTTGTCGATCTCGACATGCGCAATGCGCCGGCACAGCGTCTCGTACGACGCCGCATCGCCGAACCCGCACACCATCGCCGCGATCTGTGTATCGAACAGCGGATCGGGGATCACGCCGCCCTGCAGGAAGAAGATTTCAATGTCCTGCCGCGCCGCGTGAAACACCTTCACGATGTGCGGTTCTTTCAGCATGTCGTAGAACGGCGTCAGGTCCATGCCCGGCGCCAGCGGATCGATGATCGCGGCATGCTCCGGCCCGGCAACCTGGATCAGGCAGAGCCGCGGCCAGTAGGTCTGGTCGCGGAGAAATTCGGTGTCGAGGGCGAGGTAAGGGGACCCGGCAAGGTCGGCCACTAGCGTCTTCAGATCGGCCGTCGTTTCGATAATGCGCATGAACAACGGTGTAGCGGATTCGCCTCCACCCCGCATACACCGCGCCACACCCGATCCTGCGGTTTGCACCGTCGAAAATTGGAAAGCCGAGAAAGTGTTTCTGAGTCAGTTGCTTACGCATGTTTCCTAACCGGGATTCGAGGTCGCAGGCGCAGCTGGAACGACCGGATAGGTCTAAGTTTTCATCGAAAACATGTCTCGTGCCTTACGGTGTCCCGAACAGTTTGTCTCCGCCTCATCCGGGTAAACGTGCGTGAAGGTAGCGGAAGATTTTAACGCGGAGGCCGCAGAGGACAGGCGCAGAGGACGCGGGGGTTCTTCACGTCCTGTGAGAGCGCTGCTGATCCTTACCGTCATTGCTGGCGCTTCGCGCCATGCCCAACACAACCAACCCTGTCATCCCCGGCGAGTGCGCGAGCGACAGCTCGCGCGCGAGGTCAAGGGGACCCAACATAACCCGTTTGGCTGGTGCTGAAGGTTAGCGGCGCTCCAGGTCCGAGCGGCGCAACAAGCGGCTCATCCTGGGTCCCCTTCACCTCGCGCGGATGCTGTCGCATCCACACTCGCCGGGGATGACAAAGTTTGCTCGGCCCTCTTTTCCCATAAACTCAAATTGTCATCCCGGACGAAGTGAAGCGAAGCGCAACGGAGGGCCGGGACCCATCGGGCCGACGCTTCGATGTCCGCAGTTTGTGAAACAATGGGTCCCGGCTCTCACTGCGCTTCGCTCCGTTCGGCCAGGATGACAAGTGAGCGTGTAGATCAACGGCGCGCGAAGCGCGCCAACAACTATCATCTCAACAAACGCCACTCTCTCAGACCACAAAGAACCCCCGCGTCCCCCGCGCCTGTCCTCCGCGCGCTCCGCGTTAAACCCTACGGTGCCCCAAACGGCTTCCCTCTCACCTGGTCGTACACCGCATCGAACACCCCGAGAGAGCGAAGGTTCGGCACATCTCCCGCACGCAATGGCACGCCCAACGTCATCACACGCCCACCCGCACCAAACGCGGGCCACGTCGTCAGCCCGCGCCCGTTCGGATCGCCCGTCTTCACGAAATTCGTCCAATACCCGGCCATCGCGTCGGCCAGTGCCCGGTCGCTCGCGGTCCACGCCCAGTGCTCCTGATCCAGATGGTCCGACATGTACCAGAGGTCGGCAAAGTGGCTCGGCCCCCATCCGCCGTATACGGACGATTTCGGAAACGGTGGCGCCTGGGTGAAGTGGTAATAGAACGTCGGCGCCCCGGCCTTCGCCTGCAACCGCGCCCACGCCCAGTCATCCCACCCGAACCGCAGATCCCGCTCGAACCCCAGCCGCGCCGCTTTCGCCTCCGCATCGGTCGCGTGCGGATACGCATCGAGCAGCGGCGCGGGCAGGGCGCCCCACCGTTTTGCAATCCCGCTCGCATAATTCGCCGTCGTGACCGTATCGAGATCGTCGATCAACGACCGTGCTTCATCCGCATTCGATCCCACCAACACCGGCACGCGCGCCTGCTCACCCGCCGCGAACACTTCATACGGCGAGCGCGGCATCACAGCGGGCTCGATCACCGGATGCGTGACCTTCGCCGCATCGCCCTTCAGCAACGCCGCGGCCGGCAATGTTCTCAGCTCCGCCAGCGAATGCGCGCCCACCGACGCCGCGTACGCCACACCATCTTTCTCCGCATTTGCGAGCTGATAGTTCGGCGCCAGTTGCAACGGCTCGAATAAGCCGCCGCTCTGCGCAATCGCGCCGCGAAACAATCCCTTCGCGAGCGGCGACGCCATCAACACACTCACCGACGCCGCGCCGGCCGACTGCCCCGCAATCGTCACCTTCGCCGGATCGCCGCCGAACGCCGCGATGTTCGTCTGCACCCAGCGCAGCGCCGCGATCTGATCGCGAAAGCCGTAATTGCCCGAGCTCCCGTCTCCGCTCTCCGCCGTCAATTCTGGATGCGCCAGAAAGCCGAGCGGCCCGACGCGATAGTTGAACGTCACGACGATCACGCCGCGCCGCGCCAGCCGGTCGCCCCAATACAGCGGCATCGCGGCGTTGCCGTTGCTGAACCCGCCGCCATAAATCCACACGAGCACCGGCAACCCGCGTGCCCCGGCCGGCGCCCACACATTCAGAGTAAGACAGTCTTCGCTGACCGCCGGCGGCGCCTCGCCCGGCATCGACACACCGCTCTGCATGCAGGCCGGCCCAAACGCCGTCGTCTGCCGCACACCGCTCCATGCCGCGACCGGCTGCGGCGCCCGCCAGCGCAGCGGCCCCACCGGCGGCGCCGCGAACGGCACACCCTTGAACACGTCGAGCCCGCCCGCGCGCACACCTTCAACCGCACCCGCCTCCGTCCGCACAACCGGCGGCGCTGCGACAGCGGGAGCCACACTCAGCAGCGCGGCGGCAACCGCAAGCCACTTCCAATTCATCGGCGACCCCTTACCTGAGACCTGGATCAGAGGTGCCTACTGGCCACCATGCGCGCAACATTTCCGCCCCACGGCTCGTCCCAAACCGGGTACGGCTCATCCCAAATACCGCGCTGGACCGGCCATCCGGGGCGGGGCAGGGTCGCACCATGACCGCCACCATTGCCGCGCGTTCGAAGCCGCGCCTGAACGAACTCGCCTTCGGCTTCCTCTATTGGCTCACCTTCCTGCTGGTGCTCGAGCCCGGCAACCTCGCCAGCATGACCCACGTGGACTGGCTGAGCGAAGCCTTCCGCATGACGGGTGCCGCCGCCATCGGTGCACTTGCCACCCCGTTCGCCCTCGCGCTGGTCCGGCACTATCCGGTGGAGGGCAGGGCGTCCTGGCGCGCCGCGCTGGTCGAACTCGCCGGTGCCTTCGCAATCTCCGCCACACTTATATTTGTGTCCTGTGTGCTCGCCGACCGCTTCCTGCCGACCGAGCACCGCCCGTTCCTCACCGCCCTGCCGCAGGAGCTTCAGACCAACGGCCTGCTGCTCGTCTTCTGTATCGTCGGCATCCTCGCCATCGGCCACGCGATGCGCCGCCATCACGCTGTGGCACAACCGACGCCGCGCAACGAACCCGCCGCACAGGCAGCCGCAACCATCGCCGTGAAAGAGCGCGGCCAGACGATCTTCGTCCCGCTGGGCGCCATCGACTGGATCGAGAGCCAGGGCAACTACACCGCGCTCCATGTGAGCGGCGCGACGCATCTGATGCGCCAGACACTCGCCAGCCTCGAAGCCGAACTCGACCCCGCGCGTTTCGTCCGCATCCACCGCCGCACCATCATCGCCCGCGACCGCATCGCTGCGATCGCGCCGATTGCTGCGGGCGATGCGCAGCTCCGCCTGAACGACGGCACCACCCTCCGCCTCAGCCGCTCCTACCGCGCCAACCTGCAGCCGCCGGGCTAAGCGGCGATTGTCAGGGGATAGCGTCGGCAATGTTCCAGATACGCGGCCTCGTGCGTCGCGACCAGATCGACGACGCTCGTCCAGAGCCACGACGGCGCGTCCAGAGTCTTGCTGCGCCGCTGCACGAACGCGGAGCGCCACGCCTTGCGCGTCGCCTTGTCCATCTGCCGCGCATGCGCTTTGCCGACCACGCCGGCGAGGAAGCGCGCCGCCTTCACCGCTTCGCCTTGCGTCAGCGTCTCCAGATCCAGCTTAAGATCTTGCGGCATCAACTCGCGCACCACGACGGACCGATCCAGCAATCGTCCTGCCAGCATCCGCTCACCCAGATTGGGCGCCAGGTGCCGCGCGCCTTCCACCACGCGCTGAGCATTGTCGCGCGGCATCGGTCCGTCGGTCGCGCGCGGTGCGGCGGCCGTCGTCGCTTCCTTGATGTCCAGGAAGCAGATGTCTTTCACGCGCTTCTTGTGCTTCACGCCCACCAGCGCCGCATAGCGCAGCCGGCCGAGCGAACTGCATCCCTTCACCCAGTAAGCGGCATCGAGCACTTCGATCTTCGCATTGTCATCACGGCTGTGCAGCGCTGTCACCAACTTGCGCACATCCTGCGAATTGACCAACTCATCCAACGCGCGCCGTTCGGCGGCAGACGGCTCCCAGAACTTGTTGCCGCGCGGAATGGTCGGCTGCACGTTTTCGATCCGCTCCTCGGCCAGATTCTTCCACCGCCGGTGCAGCGCTTCTTGCAACACGCGGTTGACGGCATCCGCTTCGGCGGCCGCCTTGCTGATCCGCTGTGTCATCAGCGCCGCACGATAGCCGCTGACCATCTCCTCGATCATCCGCGCCGTGGTGATACCGGGCAGATCGGAACTGCGCGCCGCTGTCGCGAGCGACAACCCCAGCCGGATCAGATCGTGCGCCGGGTTGCCGATCACGGTCTGGTCGAGATCGCGGATCTGGATATCCACCCGCTCCGTCAGGCTCGCTACCGGACCCAGATTGCCGACATGGCAATCGCCGCAGATCCACACCGGCGGACCGGCGGGGATCGATTTCCCCGCCGCCGTCTCAAGCCATTCGTAAAACTTGATCGTGTTGCCGCGCACATAGGCGTGCGCGGACCGCGCCATCTTCCTGTTGCGCCGTTCGGCCAGCACAACCGGACGCGCTTTCAATGACGGCGCATGACCTGCGTCACCCATAAGCCCCCCCCCCCAATGATGTGCGATTACGCCAGCCGCGTGCCGTCAAAGGTCGGCGTCGGCGGTTTCGGCAGGCCACTGGACTTGTACTTCGCCGTCAGCGCCTTCTTTTCTGCTGCCATCTGCTCGCCGAGGGCATCGACATCGAGCCCGGCATCCCGCGCCTGCGCGAACATCCCCTCGGCGCGCCGCTCTTCTTCCTTCACATGATGTTTGATCATCTCGGAGAGCACCTTCACCTTGGCGTCATAGAACTCATCGCCCGGGTTGCCCTTCTCGATTTCGGCAACAAGCACCTTCGCGCCGTCGTGCTCGACATAGGCCTCGTGCCACAGATCGTCATCGATCTCGCCTTTGCACGCGGGATAGAACACGTCCTCTTCGATCTTCGTGTGGACGGTCAGCTCAAGGCAGATCTTCTCCGCCAGCGATTTCTTTTTGGCAGCGCTCTTCGCCTTCTCGTATTGCGCGAACAGGTCTTCGACCTTGCGATGATCGGCTTTCAGCAGCGCAATCGCGTCAAGTTGTTTGTCGGCAGCCATTAGAACGTCTCCAAATTGCATTCAGCCTGCTAACAACACGCCTCCGCCCGCACTGGTTCCAAAGCCGCGCTCATCCCCCCCGCGCAGCGGGGGAGTGCCGAGCGAAAGCGAGGCGAGGGGGGCGGTTGACACCAGCACCTCTGCCAACCGACCCCACCGTCTCGCCGCTTCGCGGCAAGACACCTCCCCGTTTCACGCGAGGACAAGATTTTCCCAGTTTCCCGCCACTCCGACCGATACCAATATTGTACAAATACATCATTTTGTTCTTGTATTGATCTATAAAACTGGCTATGCTGTCTCCCGAATGTCCGCACCCGCGGCCAAAGGAGAGAAGTGCCATGCGGCCGTCTGGCCAAAGCTAGAAATGCATGCGCCACCCGCCGGGAGCCTGCCTACCAAAGCTCCGAACGATAGAGCACCGCACAGAGGGAATGCGCCCCAACCTTCGCCAATCGGTCCGTCACCAACCGGAGTTCGGAGACGCACGAAATCTGGAAACGCCAAGGAGGGGAGGGGTACTTCTGTTTTTTTGAAAACGAGTGGTCCCAACTTCCCGCAACGCCGAAGCCAGAGCAGCTGCGAGATTCGATTTTTTGAATTCAAATGTACCGGCCAGCGGTCATCGGATTTTCAAAACGAATACCCCGAAATGCAAAAGCGGCGTTTGTTCAAAGAGATAAGGGTTCACGCGGCTTGCCACGCCGTAGCCCAAAGGGCGAAGGCGGGAGGCGCGGAGACCCGGAGGAAACCAAGCCGGTAATCGGCCGCACTCCCTCCATCCCCAATTCTCCCGGCGCGCGACGCGCGCCAACCAACCCGCCAACACCGAACGCAGTCCCGTCACCTTGCAAAAACCCTC